>DAINBW010000127.1:0-5429 GCA_036732745.1 Spirochaetales bacterium
CGGGTCGCCCCTCCGCGCGCGGAAGGCCGCGGGGAGCCTCCGGAGGCGCGTCCAGATCGACCGGCGCGATCCACTGATGCCAGCGGAAGGCGTCGTAGTCCTCGGTCGAATCGACCCTGCCCTTCCACGCCTCGCTCGTTCCCGGATGGTACATGCGCTCCCCCTCGCTCGATTCTCCCCGCCGCGCCCGACTCGCGCAAGCGGTCCGGCCTCAGCGATGGGCCTCAGCAATGGGCCTGGAGGAGCCGGTCCAGGCCCGCCGCCAGCCGGGGTCGCCAGCCCGCCGGCTCCAGGAGCTCCGCGCCCGGCCCCAGCCAGCGCACGAGGGCGGCCACCGCCTCAAAGTCGTCCTCGCTGTAGCGCATGACGATCCGGCCTGCCTCCTCGGAAAAGTCCGCGTTGCCGAAGTACCAGTCGCGCCCGAGCCGCTCCGCCTGGGCGGGCGTGAGCGCGACGCGGACCGGCGCCTCGTCGCCCCAGCGCGCCATCGCCGCGCGCAGCCACTTCCGGCCGAGGAGGTCGGCGACCTCGAAGCCCCCTTCGGTCGGCCACATCGCGCCGCCCTTCCCGAGCGCTACGACCCGGTCGGAGCGCCAGAGCCGCGGCTCCGCGCCGGGTTCGGCGGCGGGACGCCCGACGAGGTACCAGCGGTCGCGGTCCCACACCAGGCCGAGGGGCTCGATCTCGCGCTCCGGTTCCTCCGCGGGGCGATAGGGCGAGCGGTAGCGCAGCCGGAGCCGGGAACGCGAGAGGAGGGCGCGGAGGAAGGTGCCCACGACCGCGGCCTCCCGCGCGTCGGCGCGCGGCCCCGGCTCCTCCCGCTCGGGATGGAGGAGGTCGGCCGGCACGCCCTCGAAGCCGATGGCCCGCGCGGCCCGGACCATGGCCTCCCGCGTCGCCTCCGGCAGGACGGCCAGGAGCTTGCGCTCGGCGGTCTCGGCCTCCTTCGGGAAGGGCAGGACCCGCAGGCGGCGCGTGAGGATGATCCCGAGGAGAAGGGAAGCCGCCTCCTCGGGCCCGAGGGCGACGGGAGGCAGGAAATAACCATCGCGGAGCCGGAAGCCGCCGGTCCTGCCCATGTCCGCCGCGACCGGCACGCCGAGGCCGCTCAAGACCTCGATGTCGCGGTAGACCGTCCTCGTCGAAACCTCGAAGCGGGCGGCCAGCTCCGTCGCGGAGACGGGGCGGCCGTCGCGGAGGAGGAGAATCATGCCCATCACGCGGTCCAACCTGTTCATCGGCGACAAGTATGACACGACAGGGTGCCGGCCGCCAATCATGGCCCACTGCCGGTGGCATTTTTAATGTTTTTCCGGGAATATATGACACACGCTGTCCAGGGCCCGGGCTAGGCTTCCATCCATCGCAAGGAGGAACCATGCGCGAAACGAAACGCGTCGAGACCAACGGAACCTTCATCGCCTACGAGGAAAGGGGGGCGGGCTACCCCATCGTGGCCCTTCACGGCTTTTCCCCCGACCGGCGCTTGATGACGGGCAGCCTCGAACCCTTGTTCGACGGGCAGGATCGCGCCCTCGTGCCGCCGAGCGCCGGGGCGCGGCGGCCGGAGGGCGGCCGGAGCGCCAGGGCTTACCGCAGGATCTACCCCGACCTGCCCTTCATGGGGGCGTCGGGCGACCCCGAAACCATCACCGGCTCGGACGGCATGCTGGCGGCTGTCGCCGGCTTCGTGCGGGCCGTCCTGCCCGAAGGCCCCTTCCTCCTCGCGGGGGAGTCCTACGGCGGCTACCTCGCGCGCGCCCTCATCCTCGAGTTCGGCCAACGCGTGGAAGGCCTCTTCCTCCTCTGCCCGGCGGTGGTGGCGGAAGGCCCCGACCGGACCGTGCCGTCCCACGAGGCCCTCGTCGTCGAGGAGGGCTACGCCGCGGGCGCCGACGCCGGGGCCCGCGCCATGTTCGAGGAGGTCGCCGTGATCCGCGACCGGTACTGCTTCCGCCGCTTCGGGGAGGAAATCGAGCCCGGCCTCAAGGCCGCGCGGATGGACAGGCTCGCGGCCCTGCGCTCCCGCGGCTACTCCTTCTCCTTCGACCGGCTGGGCCGGCTCGGCGGCGACGGCGGCGAATCGAACTCGGGCGAGCCCTTCGACGCCCCGTTCGACCGACCCACCCTCTTCGTCCTCGGCCGGCAGGACGCCTCCGTCGGCTGGCGCGACGCCCTCCGGCTGGCGCCGCGCTATCCGCGGGCGAGCTTCGCCGTCCTCGACGCGGCGGGGCACAACGCGCAGATCGAGCAGGCCGGCCTCCTCGCCGCCTTGGCGGGCGAGTGGCTCGGCCGCTGCGAGGCCGGCGCGGCGCCGCGGTAGCGGGCCACTCCAGCGGGCTACGCTAGCGGGCTGTTCCAGCGGGCTACTCGGCTGCCGTAGCGGGCTACTCTAGCGGGACCTGCCCGACGATGGCCTGGTAGACCTTGCCGAGGGGAAGGGGTTTGTAGAAATAGAAGCCCTGCAGCATGTCGCACTTCCGCAGGGCGAAATAGTCCCATTGACCCTTGGTCTCGATGCCCTCGGCGACGATGGCCATCTCCAGGCTGTGGCCGAGGTTGATCACGGCGTTGACGACCTTCTCGTTCTGCCGCTCGTCGAGCTTGAGGACGAAGGACTTGTCCACCTTCAGGGTCTCGATCGGCAGGCGGGAGAGATAGGCGAGCGAGGAGTAGCCGGTGCCGAAGTCGTCGATCATGAAGGAGATGCCGGGGAGCCGGCGCTTGATGTCGTTGATGCGCTCGGCGCACTCGTCGGTGTTCTCCATGAGCGCCGACTCGGTGAGCTCGAGCTTGAGCAGGGCGGGCGGCAGGCCGGAGCCGCGGACGATGGCCTCGAGGTCCGCGGCGAAAGTCGGCTGTTCGAACTGCCGGCTCGAGACGTTCACCGAGACGTAGATTCCCGCCTTCGTCTTCTCCTCGAGGCGGCGCGCGTCGTAGCAGGCCCGCCGCAGGACCCAGTCGCCGATGGAGACGATGAGGCCGTTCGCCTCGGCGATGGGGATGAAGACGTCGGGCGACACGGGGCGGCCGTCCAGGCGCTCCCAGCGGGAAAGCGCCTCCATGCCGACGATGCGGCCGTTCTTGCCCACGATCGGCTGGTAATAGAGCCGGAACCCGCCGTCGCCGATCGCCGTCTTGAGCTCCTGCTCGAGCGCCCAACGCTCGCTGGTCTTGGCGGAGGCGGCGGGGTCGAAGATCGTGTAGCGGTTCTTCCCCTCCTCCTTCGAGCAGTACATGGCGATGTCGGCGCTCTTCGTGGCTTCCTCCACGGTGTGCCCGTGGTCGGGGATCACCGCCACGCCGATGGACACGCCGACGGCGACGCGGTTGCCGTCGAGCTTGGTCTTGGAGGGGATGAGGTAGGGCTCCGCCACGCTCGCGAGGATGCGCTCGGCGACGATCACGCCGTCGCGCACGTCGCGGATGCCGGAGAGGACGGCGACGAACTCGTCGCCGCCGAAGCGATAGGCGGAATCGCGTTCGCGGAGGCAGACGCGCAGGCGTTTGGCGGTCTCCACGAGGAGCCTGTCGCCGGCGTCGTGCCCGAGGCTGTCGTTGACGTGCTTGAAGCCGTCGAGGTCCAGGAACAGCAGGATCGAGCGGCTCTCCGGCGACGCCTCGAGGCCCTTGAAGACCTGGGCCATCTCCAGGAGGAAGAGGTCCCGGTTGCCGAGCCCGGTGAGCTTGTCGTGGTAGGCGAGGTGCCGGAGCTTGCGCTCGAGGGTCTTGCGCTGGCTGATGTCGCGGATGATGCAGGTCAGCGTCCGCCCCAGGCAGAATTTCGAGTTGCCGAAGGACATCTCCATGGGCGTCACGCCCCGGTGCTTGGTCTCCCCGAGGAATTCGATGGTGCGCTTGAGGCCGAGGGATTGCCGGTCCTGGTCGTCGACGTAGAAGTATTTCCGGAACTCCTCCTCGTGCTTGGAGAAGACCTCCGGGGGAAAGAGGGCGCTGAAGGGCTTGCCGATGAGCTCCGCGCGGTCCCAGCCGAAGGTGCTCTGGACGCCGGTGTTCGCGAAGATGATCGTGAAGCTGTCGTCCATCCGGAGCATCGCCTCGGTGATCGTCTCCGACAGGGCGGCGTAGTGCTCCTTGCTCTCCTTGAGCTGCTGGACGAGGGCGTGGTCGAAGGAAAGGTCGCGGATGAGGGCGATGACGGCCGGCTCGGCGTTCAGCTGGATGGACGAAAGGAGGCAGTCCATGGAAACGATGGCGCCGTCGTGCTTGAAGCCGCGGAAGACGATGACGTCGTCGTCGGCGACCGAACCGGCCTCGCCGTGGGAGAAGGCCTCGAAGCGCTCCGAAAAGGCGCCGCGGTAGGTGTCGGGCAGGAGTTCGAAGATCGACCGGCCGATGAGTTCGGCGCGGGGATAGCCGAAGGCGGTGAAAAAGGACTGGTTGGCCTCGATGATGACGCCGGCGGTGGACATGATGAGCACGGAATCGCTTACGCCGTCGAGGAGGATCTCGAGGCTGGCGCGGGCCTCCTCGCTGTCGTCCGCGATCTTGAGCGCATAGCTCTGGACGATGCGTTCGAGGAGCTGGGAAAAAATGGACCGGTCCCCGTCGATCTCGGCGGCGCCGTTCCGGGTTTGGTCCTCCGCCGGATTGCCGGAGGCGTTCCCCCCCTGCGAGGCCTTGTCGATGAGTTCTTCAAGCTCGGAGCTCTTGCCGCTGGACGCATCCATCGACTCGAGCAAGCTGGCCAAGTCGGTACTTTTCCGCATCGGGCTTCCTAAGGCGACATTACATAATAACAACAGTATATTGTCGGCTTTGCGGACAAGCAAGCCGAGTTTTTTGCCGACCGATTTTCCCGCCGCCGTCGGCTTCCACCCCGCGTGGAGGCCGCGCGGCCGCGACGCCGCGCCGCCCCCGAACCCCCGCCCGACCGGTATCGCAGGAAGGCCCTTTGGCGCTAGAATGGGGCATCGTGAGCGACAACTATTTTCTTGAACTGAATCCGGAACCCTCCCCGGCCTCCATCCAGGCCGCCCTCGGGGACAGCTACCCCTGGTTCGCCGGCGTCCTCGAAGCCGCGGGCGACTTCGAGCGGGAGTGGAAGCACTACGGCCGCAAGTACGGCTGGAAACTGAAGGCCCATGACGGCGACAAGGCGCTTTTCGAGCTGACCGTGAGCGCCGGCTCCTTCCGCCTCGGCCTGGCCGTCCGCGAGGCGGAGGTCCAGGCCCTAAAAGGCGACCCGAGCCTGGCTCCGGAGCTCGCGGCCCTCCTGGCCGAGACGCGCAAGGAAGGCTGGGGCCTCCGCCTGGTCGTCGATGACGAGGCGAGCTGCCGCCAGGCCTGCGCCCTCATTCGGGCGGTGGCCGCGATCCGCGGGAACGGCTGATCCGGGCTTTTCGCCGGCCGCGCCCCTAACCCGCCCTAACCCGCCCTAACCCGCCCCTGGCCCGCCACTAGCCAAC
>DAINBW010000127.1:5439-7260 GCA_036732745.1 Spirochaetales bacterium
GCGGTCGAGGACGAGGCGAAGTATCGCCAGGCCTGCGCCCTCATCAAGGCCGTGGCCGCGATCCGGGAAAACGGCTAGCGGAAGTCCGGGCTACAGCGCCGGCTTTTCAAGGCCTTCGGCGCCCTTGCCGCCGGCCGCTTGCTCCGGCGGGACGGCGGGGGCGGCCGGGACCGGGACGGCGGGGGCGGCCGGGACCGGAGCGGCGCCTTCGGGCACGGCCCCGAGGCCGGACCAGACCGCGGGATCCTCCTGGCCCAGGCGCCAGAAGGCCACCTTGCGCACGGAGGCCGCGCGATAGAGGGCGAGCCGCCGCAAGGTCGAGGCCGCGTCGTCGAAAAAGAGCCGCACCGTCACCGCCTCGACATACTCGACAAAGGGAATCTCCTCGTTCCGCTTGACCTCGCCGATGCCCTTCTCCGCGAGGAGGGCGGCGAGGCTCGAGTACTTGTACGCGCGGGACAGGCTCTTGTCCCCCCAGGCGCGGCCGTAGAAGGGCGCTCCCATCACCAGCCGTTCCCCGGGGATCTTGGAAAGGGCATATGACGCGACCTGTCGGCACCACTCGAGCGAAGCCACGGGGCCGGGTTCGCTTCCGCTCCAGTGCTCGTCGTAGGCCATCACGACGACGCGGTCGACCGTCGCGGCGATCCGCGCGTAGCCGAAGCGGTCGGTTTTCTCGTTGACCCTCGGCGGCAGGGCGACGCTCAGGAGCTTGCCGGGCAGGCCCGCGCGGAGCAGCTGGAGAAATGCGTGGAAGTTGTCGTAGTCCTCGGAGGGCACGGCCTCGAAGTCGAGCTGGACCCCGTCGAAGGGGGCCGCGGCCGCGACGATGTCCGCGACGAGGGCGTCGCGCAGGGGAAAGCGGGGATCGAGGACGAAATGGGTGAGGGCGTAGTTGCCGACCTCGGCGACGACGAGGTGGGCGCGGCCGCCGAAGCCCTTGAGGCCCGCGCGGCCGGGCACGCCGACGAGCTTGCCGTAGGCGTTGAGGCCCGCGCCGAAATAGCCGACATCGGTGATCGGGAGATCCGCCGTAAGATAGCGTTCCTCTCCCGCCATGAGATAGGCCCAGACCTCCGAAAAGGCAAGGCGCTCCGCGGACGCGCGGGCCGACGGGAGGAGCGCGGCGAGGCAGCAGGCCAGGAGGATCCTCCCGGGATGTTTCGACGTCATCGTACCTTCCTGTTCGCGTCCCGGAACCGCGGCGCGCGGCGCCCTTCGCGGCGCGCCGCCGGCGGACTCCGGACCCGCTCCCCCACTCTACCCGAAAAGGAGCCGGCTTCCAAGCGCGCCCGGGCGGATCCGGCGCGGAAGCCTCCCGCCTAGCCGATGAGGAGCGACTCCACCTGCGCGTTGTAGAGGTCGAAGTAGGCGCCCAGGCGGGCGATGAGCTCGTCGTGGCTCCCTTCCTCGGCGATGCCGTCTTCCGTGAGCACGATGATGCGCTTGGCGTGGCGGATCGTCGCCAGGCGGTGGGCGATGATGAAGGTGGTGCGGCCCCGCGACAGCCGCTCGATGGAGACGCGGATCGTCTCCTCGCTGCGGGCGTCCAGGGAGCTCGTGGCCTCGTCGAGGATCAGGATGGGCGGATTCTTGAGGAACATGCGCGCGATGGCGACGCGCTGCTTCTGGCCGCCCGAAAGCTTGACGCCCCGCTCGCCGACGACCGTGTCGTAGCCCCGTGGCAGGTCGCGGATGAAATCGTCCGCCGCCGCCGCGCGGGCGGCCTCCACGATCTCCGCCTCCGTCGCGCCCTGGCGGCCGTAGGCGATGTTCTCGCGCACCGTGCCCGCGAAGAGGAAGGTGTCCTGCTGGACGACG
>DAINBW010000128.1:0-7212 GCA_036732745.1 Spirochaetales bacterium
TCAGCCCCGCCCCCGCGCACATGAGGGAGATGTCGCCGTCGAACTGGAGGTAGGGGATGCCCTCCGCGGCGGCCTCGAAGGCCGCGTCGGAGTCGTAGTAGTCGCGGCCGGGCTCGCGCTCCTTGTGCCGGAACAGCGCGTTGTCGTCCACGGCGAGCTTGCCGTCGCCCGCGACGAGGGCGCCCGACTTGGTCACGAAGAGGGGATTGATCTCCGCCAGCTCGGCGTCCTCGGCGCGGAAGACCCGCCAGAGCGACTCGAGGACCGAAGCGGCCTTTTTCGCGGGTTCTCCCTCGAGGCCGAGGGCGTAGGCGACGTTGCGCGCCCGGAAGGGCAGGAGGCCCTCCGCGAGGGGCACGCGTTCGCGGACGATCTTTTCGGGCGCCGTCGCGGCGAGCTCCTCGATCTCCACGCCGCCTTCGGCGCAGGCGAGCACGACGGCCTCGGCGGCCGCGGGGTCGACCGTGATGGACAGGTAGATCTCGCGCGCGATGTCGACCGCCTCCTCGACGAGGAGCTTCCGCACGCCGTGGGGGCTCGCGAAGAGCGCAGCTGCGGTCTCGCGCGCCTCGGCCTCCGACTTGACGACCTTGATGAGTCCGGCCTTGCCCCGCCCGCCGCGGAGGACCTGGGACTTGAGGACGCAGGGAAAACCCAGATCCCGGGCGGCGGCGGCGGCCCCCTCGGCGTCGAAGGCGAGCGTGGACCGCGGCACCGGAATGCCGGCCGCGGCGAAGACTTCCTTGGCCTCGTGCTCGTGGAGCTTCATGCCGGCCTCACTTTCCGTACTTCGCCCAGAGGCCGCCGAAGATCTCCTCGTCGGAGGGGCGGTTCGGGGGGAGGGGCAGGGAAAGCCAGGTCACGTTGATGAAGTGCCTCCAATGGATGTTCTCGCTCGTGATGTTCCCGCCCCAGGTGCCGCAGCCCAAGGTGACGGTGGAGGGCATGCCGTTGGCGAAGGTTCCGCCGTTGCCGGAGGCCATGCCCTGCCGCACCATGATCCGGCTCGAGCGCATGGTTTCGCCCATCGCGCGGATGTGGGCCTCGTCGGAGCTGAAGAGCCCGGAGGAGTGGCCGGTGCCGCAGGCGTCCGTGATGAGCACCACGGCCTCGAGGCCTTCCTCGAAGCTCGCGCACTTCCAGAGCGCCAGGACGGGGGAGATCTTCTCCTGCGCCCACTTCTCGGGGGCGGGGCCGCCGCGGCGGGGCAGCTCGGCCTCGACCATGAGGACCTTGGTCCCGGCCGGCGCGGCGATGCCCGCGAGGGCCGCGATCTCGGACGCCGACTTCGCGATGATCTTCGGGTTCAGGGCTTCCTTTCCGTCCTTGCCGACGGGCCAGACGGCGGCGCGGAGCCGGGCCTTCTCCTCCGCGTCGCAGAGGTAGGCGCCCTTGTCGCGCATCGCGTCAATGAAGCGGCCGTAGACGGCCTCGTGGGCCACGACCGAGTTTTCGCTCGAGCAGCTCGTCGCGTTGTCGAAGGCCTTGCTGACGGCGATCTTGGCGGCGGCGTCGACGGGATCGGCGTCCTCGGCCAGGAGCTGTACGGCGTTGCCGGGCCCCACGCCGTAGGCCGGGGTGCCCGAGGAATAGGCGGCCTTGACCATAGGCCCGCCGCCCGTGGCCACGACGAGGTCGACCTGGCGCATGAGCTCGCCCGTGCGCTCGATGGAGGGCTCCTCCACGCACTGCACGAGGTCCTCCGGCGCGCCGACCCGCTTCAGGGCCGCGCGCATGAAGTCGCAGGCCAGCTTGGAGGCGCCCTTGGCCTTGGGGTGGGGCGCGAAGATGACGGCGTTGCGGCCCTTGAGGATTGAAAGCCCGTTGGAGGAGGGCGTGGCGGTGGGGTTCGTCACGGGCGCGAGGGCGCCGACGACGCCGACGGGCTTGGCGAACTTCATGATGCCCTTCGCCTCGTCGCGCTCGATGAGGCCGACGGACTTGGCGCCCTTGAGGTCGCGGAGGACGCCGAGGACCTTGTTCTTGTGCTTCGTCAGCTTGTCCTCGTAGACGCCCATGCCCGTCTCGTCGACGGCCGCGCGCGCCAGGACCTTGATGGCGTCGTCGTTGTAGACGGCCCAGCCGACGGCGACGCAGACCTCGTCGACGCGGGCCTGGTCCCAGCCCGCGGCCACCGCCTGCGCGGCGCGCGCGCGCGCCACGAGACCGGCGACGTAGCGCCCGTCTTCGGTGTCGGGCGCCGCATAGGAGGCGCTCACTTGAAGGCCTCGTTCTCGAGTTCGACCACCTTGCCGAAGGCGTTCGTCAGGAAGTCCTTCTTGAACTCCATCTTCTGCGTGAAGCCCACGGCGAGCCAGGCGTCGACGATCTGGCAACCGAGGAAGGGCGCCGTGATCCAGCCGCCCATCGTGATGACGTTGGCGTTGTTGACGATTTTGGCGCGTTCGCCGGAGAAGAGATCGTCGACCACGCAGGCGTAGACGCCCTTGTGCTTGTTGGCCACGATGGCCATGCCCTGGCCCGTGCCGCAGACGAGGATGCCCTTCTCCGCCTCGCCGCGCTGGATCGCCTTGGCGACTTTGGGCGCCTGGACGAAATAGGGCTGGGGATGGTCGGCGTCCTCGATGCCGAAATCCGTCACCTCGATCTCGGGATGCTTCTCCGCGAGGTGCTTGACGATCTCCTCTTTGAGGGGGAATCCCGAAAGGTCCGAGGCTATCGCGAGCTTGATCTTGTCCGCCATTTGATTCTCCTCTTTACAGGGCCTTCGCCGCGGCCGCGATGTGCGACGCCGTCAGGCCGAAGCGCTCCATGAGATAGTCCTGCGTGCCGACCTCGCCGAACTCGTCGCGCACGCCCACGCGCGCGAGGCGGGCGGCGCCCGTCTCCGCGAGGAGCTCGGCGACCGCGGAGCCGAGGCCGCCGGAGGCCTGGTGGTTTTCCACCGTCACGACCTTGCCGCACCTGCGCGCCTCGCGGAGCACGAGTTCGGCGTCGAGGGGCTTCAAGGAGAGCGCGTCGACCACGGAGGCGGAGACGCCCTCCTTGGCCAGGAGCTCCGCGGCCTTGAGGGCCTCGCCGACCATGAGGGCGCCGAGGGCGACCAGCGCGACGTCCTTGCCCTCGCGGAGGAGCTTGGCCTTGCCGATCTCGAACTTCTCTCCCGCGGGGTAGAGGTCGGGCACGGCCTTGCGGTGCAGGCGGATGTAGACCGAGCCTTGCCGCTCGGCGGCGGCGGCCACGAGGCCGCGGAGGGAAGCGGCGTCGGAGGGCTCCAGCACCGCGATGCCCGGCACCGCGCGCATGAGCGCGAGGTCCTCGAAGGGCATGTGCGTGCCGCCGTTGAAGGCCGCCGAGACGCCGGGATCGGTGCCCACGAGCTTCACGTTGAGGCGGGCGTAGGCGCAGCTCACGAAGAACTGGTCGAAGGCCCGCCGCGACGCGAAGCAGCCGAAGGTCGCCGCGAAGGGGATCTTGCCCCCGGCGGAGAGGCCCGCGGCCACGCTCACCATGTTCGCCTCGGCCACGCCGACGTTGAAGGTCCGCTCGGGATAGGCGGCCTGGAAGGGCCCGGTGCCCGTGGCCTTCATGAGATCGGCCTCGAGGAGGACGATGTTGCTGTTCGTGGCGCCGAGCTCCACGAGGGTCTCAGCGTAGACGGCGCGCATTTCCTTGGTCTGGTTCGCCATGTTCCGTTCCCCGTTCCTTTTAGCCGAGCTCGGCTATCGCCTTCTTGGCGGTTTCGTAGTCGAAGGCCATGTTGTGGCTCCCGACGGAGCCCTCGCAGAACTTGGCGCCCTTCCCCTTCACCGTGTCGAGGACGATCATCGTCGGCCGTCCCGGAACGCCGGCCTTGGCCGCTTCGGCGGCGCGGGCCTTGGCGGCCTCGATCGCCGCGTCGATCGCGGCCAGGTCGTGGCCGTCGACGCGGGCGGTCTCCCAGCCGAAGGCGGCCCACTTCTCCTCGAGGGCGCCGAGGCCGAGGATCTCGTCGGTCTTGCCGTCGATCTGCATCTTGTTGTAGTCGGTGAAGGCCACGAGCCGGTCGAGCTTCCGCTGGGCGGCGAAGAGCGCGGCCTCCCAGTTCTGTCCCTCGTTCGACTCGCCGTCGCCGATCACGGCGAAGGTGAAGGCGTCGCGGCCGTCCAGGCGGTTCGCCAGGGCCAGGCCGCAGGCGGCGGAGAGCCCCTGCCCGAGGGAACCCGTCGTCATGTCGACGCCGGGCGTCTTGTTGCGGTCGCAGTGGCTCGGCAGGTTCGTGCCGCCCTTGTTGAGCGTGTGCAGCCACTCGACCGGGAAGAAGCCCCGGGAGGCGAGCGTCGCGTAGAGGGCGGGGCCGGCGTGGCCCTTGGAGAGCACGAGCTTGTCGCGCTCGGCCCAGGCGGGGTTGGAGGGATCGTGCCTGAGCTGCCGGTAATAGAGGATGGCCAGGAGCTCCACGATGGACAGGGCTCCGCCGATGTGGCCGACGCCGAGGAATCCGATGGCGTCGATCGTCAAGGCGCGTATTTCCTTGGCCCTCGCCTCGAGGGTCGCAAGTTCTTCCTTGGTCATGAAGGCTCCTTTGCTTCGTGTGTCGCGCGCGTCGCGCGCCGGTTCTCCGCGGACCCCGCCGCCGCCCGGGACGGCGGGCCGCGTTCCTATTCGACGATCTCCCAGCCCTTGAGCCGGGCGGCGATCCGGAGGGGCGCCATGTAGTCGCCGTAGGACACCGACGCGTGGTGGGCGATGCCCTTCGACACGACGATGTCCAGGACCTCCTTCACGGGGCGGTCGAAGACGGCCTTGAGGTAGGTGCCCTTGAGTTCCTTCTCCATCGGCACCGCGCGGGCGCGCTGGAGGAAGAGGCGGCGCTTGCCGCGCGCGGAATCCAGGCGCGCGATGGAGAGCTCGCCGGACTTGAGGACGAAGTCCGCGGTCACGCCCTTGCCGCCGGCGAAGTAGGTGTCGAGGGAGCGGCAGGACTTCCCGTCCCAGAGATTGCAGGGGGCGACGCCGCAGTGCCAGAAGAGGGCGAAGTTCTTCTCGAGGTCGACCTGGGAGAAATCGAAGAGGTAGGGCGTTTCCGCGCCGATCGCGCGGTGGAGGAGCATGGAGAGCGCGCCCTCCACGTCGCCCTCGCAGGCGAGGAGGCGGCCCTCGGACTGGAGGAGGGACATCGCGGCGCAGGGCGAGATGCCGAAGTCGCGCGCGAACTCGGGCCAGCAGCGGATGGCCAGGGCGTCGAGGGAGTTCCGGGCGCAGAAGGAATCGAGCTTGGCCGCGAGCTCGGCGACCTTGTCCACCTGGACGCCCGTGACGCCGGAGACGTCGAAGGTCTCGAGGAGCCCCTCGCGCCGGCGGGCGACCGCCCCGTCCTCGACCTTCTCCGCGAAGAGGTCGGAAAGCTCGAAGTGGTCGACGAGGAGGCCCGTGTCGCCGTAGAGCTCGGGATCGGCGACGCTCAGGTTGAAGAAGCCGTGGGCGCGATAGCCGGCGATGCCCACGTGCGAGCCCTTGAGGGCGGCGATCGCGCGGATCGCGTCCACCCAATCCTCGTCGATCTTGGGGCCGACGGTCGCGTGGTAGTCGTCGATCCCGGCCTTGTAGAGGTTGGAGGCGTCCAGGTTGACGCCGCACACGGAGTTGAGCCTGATCTTGCCGCCGTTGTAGGGAAGCTCGTCGAGGCCCCAGAGGAGGACGGGAAGGCCCGTGCGCTTGCGGATCTCGAGGATGAGGTGGCCGAGGTGGAAGGTGCCGGAGACGCAGACGAGGGCGTCCAGCGAGGCGGCCGCGAGGCGCTGGGCGGCCTTCTTCGCCTCCTCCACGGAGATGACGAGCTCGGGAACGATTTCCCAGCCGATGTTTTCGAGGCGCGAAACCTCGCCCTGGATGCGGCCGTAGATCTCGGCGGCGGCCTTGAAGTCGAAGGTTTCCCGAGCCAGACAGACCAGCCCGAGGCGTATGTGCTGCTTCATGTGAGCTCCTGGTATTTACTTTCTTACCGTAAGTAAATACCAAGAACAGAGAATCGTCAAGCGGTAGAATGCGTTCGGAGGCCTAGGCGCCGAGAAATTCGTCGAGGACGAGATCGGCGGCGCCGCGCTGGGCCAAGACGGGATCGTAGACCGCGGCCGTGAAGGCGGGCTCCTCGCGGTCAAAGCCGGAGTGGGCCTCGGCGAGGCGGGCGCGCAGGAGGCGGGACAGGGCGGCGGCGATCGCCTCGGAGCCGGCGACGACGAGGAAGCCCTTCGGCTTGAAGAGGCGGGAGACGCTCTGGGCCGCCGAGGCGAGGTAGCGGGCGGCCTCCGCGAGGACCGCCTCGGCCGCGGGCTCGCCGGCGGCGACCGCCGGGGCCAAGCCCTCGAACAACCAGCCGCCGGATTCGAGGTTGGGCCGGTCGAGGCCGGTCAGGTAGGCCTCGAGGCAGCCGCGCGCGCCGCAGGGACAGGCGGGGCCCTCGGCGCTGACGGAGACGTGGCCCGTCTCGATCGTCGTACCGTCGGCGGTGAGGTAGATCCGCCCCGAATCGATGAAGGCGCCGTTGACGCCGGAGCGGAGGAGGAACATGAAGAGGGAGTCGGGCGCGGGCAGGCGGCCGTAGCGCGACTCGGCCAGGGCCACGACGGAGCAGTTGTTGTGCACGGAGACCGGGAGGCCGAGCGCCGCCTCGAGGACGGCCGCGATCGGATAATCCCGCATGCCGGGGATGCGGGAATAGAAGGCGATCTCGCGCCGCCGGACGTTGACCTGGCCGGGCGCGCCGAGGCCCACGCCGAGGATCCTGCCCCGGTCCAGCTTGAGTTCGCGTATCGCGTCCTCGACCTCGGCGGCGATGCCGGCGGCGACGGCCGCGGCGTCCGCGCCCTTCGGGACGGGGACGAGGCGGGAATGGGCCCGCTCGCCCTGGAAATCAAAGACGCCGATGGAGATGGTCTCGACCCAGAACTCGACGCCGATCGAATAGAGGGCGTCGCGGACCGCGGCGTAGGAGACGCGGGGGCGGCCCTTGCGTTCGGCCCTGCCCTCCTCGTCTCCGGAGGCCTCGAGGGGCCGCACGTAGCCGGCCGCCTCCAGGCTCGAGAAGATGCGGAAAATGGTCGGCGCGCGCAGGCCCGTCGCGACGACGGCCTCGGACTGGGAGAGTCCGCGCCCGCCGGCGCCGTGGATGAGCCGCAGGACTATCTTCTCGTTGCGCTCCCGGACGTCGGCGGCGCGCAGGGGATTGGTTGGATCAGACATGGCCCTGCGATAGTAGAACATCGGGAGGCG
>DAINBW010000129.1:0-7211 GCA_036732745.1 Spirochaetales bacterium
GGCTATCACCGCCCAGGGGTTCGGGTGGCTGAAGATGGCGCCGTTCTCCTTGATCCCCTTGTAGACGCGACCCATGAAGCCGATCTCGTCGTTGGGCTTGGAGAAGGACGGCTGCAGCAGGTGCAGCCCGTACTCGGAGTAGAGATACTCGTCGACGGCATCCATGGCGGAGAGGGCGCGCTCGCGAGGCGCCGCCTCGGAGACGACGGCCCAGGTGTTGCTCTCCATGAAGACCTTGGCCTCCTCGCTCGCCCGGGTGCCGATCTTGAGGCCCGAGGCGGTCGTGCCGCGCGCGTACCATCGGCCGTCCCAGAGCTCGCGCTCGCAGGCGGCCCGGACGGTGTCGGCCATCGCGCGGTATCGGGCCGCGTCGCCCTTGCGTCCCAGGAATTCCGCCGCCTCGACGAAGGCGAGGAGGGCCCAGTGGTGGAGGAAGGAGACCATCGCGCTCTCGCCGCCGCCCAGGTTCAGGCAGTCG
Organism: Spirochaetales bacterium; assembly: GCA_036732745.1. Classification (GTDB taxonomy): domain Bacteria; phylum Spirochaetota; class Spirochaetia; order Treponematales; family Rectinemataceae; genus JAEUJG01. The sequence goes on from DAINBW010000129.1 coordinate 479, forward strand.
TTCCAGTCGGCGCGGAGGCCCAGGCAGATGCCGGACTTGCCGACCCGCTCGGCGCTGAAATCGAGGGCGCGCTTCATGTGCTCGTAGACCGTCGCCTCGCCCTCGTCGCAGAAGGGGACGACCTCGTCGAAGAAGCCGACCTCGCCGGTCTCCTTCACGTATTCGCAGATCGAGGGCACGAGCCAGAGGTGGTCGTCGGAGCAGGCGTTCTCCGGGCCGTGGATGTAGCTCGACTTGGCGGGGGCGTGCGCGATCGTCGGGCTCTTGAACTTCGGCGCCTTCAGCTTTTCGGGATCGAACCAGTCGGGATCGAAGAGGTGGAGACCGTAGCCCACCGACACCTGGCCGTTGAGGAGTTCCTTGATGCGGCGGCGCGCCGCGCCGGGATTCGTGTGGGGCACGGCCATCACGTCCTGGCTGGTGTCGCGGTAGCCGAGGCCGGTGCGTCCGCCCACCTCGATGAAGGACGCGAAGCGGCTCCAGACCACGCAGGTCTCCGCCTGGTAGAGGGTCCAGATGTTCGCCATCGTGTCGAGGCCGGCGTGGGGCGTGCGGACGGAGAAGGCGGAGAGCTTGTCCTCCCAGTAGTCCCGGAGGTCCTGGAAGGCCCGGTCGACGGCGGCGGGGCTCGAGTACTTGGCCTTCTTGGCCGCGCCGACGCCCCGGTCGCCGTAGCCCGTCATGAAGACGAGACGCGCCTCTTGGCCGGGCTCGAGCGTCAGCCGTTTTTGCAGGGAGGCGCAGTGGTTTCCGGTCGTCTCGGCGCTCATGGCCATCCCGCCGCGCTCCACGGCGAGCGGATTGGTCTCCGTTCGGTAGGGTCCGAGGAAGGTGTCGCGCATCGAGTCGAAGCCGTCCGGCGCGAAGCTCGAGGCGTGGTAATGGTAGGTCCAGGGCTCATAGTAGAAGTCGTACTCGATGACGCCCCGGTCGTAGCTCGTGCCCGTCGCGTAGAGGCTCATCTGGAGATTCTGGTTGTCGATCTCGATGTGGTGGAAGGACCACTCGAGGTAGGAATAGACCGACAGCGAACGGCGCTTGCCGCTCGTGTTCCGTACGCGGACATCCCAGAGCTCGACGTCGTCCTCGCGGGTCACGAAAATGGTCTGATCCGCCTCGATGCCCTTGTAGGCGGAGGAATACCGGGAGTAGGAGAGCCCGTGGCGGCATTCGTATTTCGCGCCGTCCGGCCGCGACGCGTCGGCGAGGGGCTTGCCGACGGGCTGCCAGGAAACCGACCAATAGTCCCCGTCCTCGTCGTCGCGGAGGTAGACATAATGGCCCGGACGATCGAGGGGAACCGCGTTGGCGCGGAAACGGGTGACGCGGCCGTGTTCGGCGTGCTTGTAAAAGCTGTAGCCGCCGGCGTTCTGGGACAGCACGGCGCAGAGATTGTTGACGCCGATGTAGTTCGTCCAGGAGACGGGGACATCGACCCTGTCGATGACGTACTCGCGTTGTTCGTTGTCGAAATACCCGTATCGCATGGCATCCTCCGGCTCTTCGCTCGTGGCACGAGGTCTGGGTGAAACTGGAATCGCAAGGGCGCGGATCCCGGGACTACGGGACGGGGGAGTACGCGGGGCGCCGGTTTCCAGGAACCGAGGCTATACTACCATGCTTGGTTGTTTTTATCAACCAACCAACAAAAGTTTTCCACTTTTCCACTCCGAAGAGCCTTCCGGGCGTAGTGATCCCGCCGCAAAACAGGGGCCCGCCCCGCCATTTTTCGTGCTACTATCCCCGACAAAGGAGCGCTCATGAACCTTTCCACCATCGAACCTCGCCCGCTCTGGGCTCACTTTTTCTCCATCTGTGCGATTCCCCATCCCTCCCACCGCGAGAAGGAACTCGCCGATTGGGTCCTTGCCTGGGCCGCCGGCCAGGGCATCGAGGCGATCCGCGACGAGGGCGGCAATGTCATCCTGCGAAAACCTGCCTCCAAAGGGCGGGAAAAGGCGCCCGGCGTCATTCTCCAGGCCCACCTCGACATGGTTTCCCAGGCCACGCCGGAGTCCGGCCACGACTTTTCCCGCGATCCGATCCGCCCGCGCCCCGATCCCGCCAATCCCGGCTGGATCTCGGCGACCGGCACGACGCTCGGCGCCGACAACGGCATCGGCGTCGCGGAGGCCATGGCGCTGATGGAGGACAAGAGCCTCGTCCACGGCCCGCTTGAATGCCTGTTCACGCTCAACGAGGAGGACGGCATGGGAGGCGCCCGCGAGGTGAAGCCCGACGCCCTCCGCGGCTCCATCCTCCTCAACCTTGACGGCGAGGACGACACGGAGCTCTGCATCGGCTGCGCCGGCACCCTCCGGATAAAGGCCGAGCGCGAACTCGCCCTTGCGGCGGGCACGGCGGATTTCCGCTGGTTCGAACTCCGCGTCTCCGGGCTCCTCGGCGGCCACTCGGGCGTCGACATCGACAAGGGCCGCGGGAACGCAAGCCTCCTCCTGTGCCGCGCCGCGGCGGCGGCCCCCGGAGCCCGCCTCGCGCTCTTGGAGGGCGGCACCGCCTCCAACGCGATCCCCCGCGACGCGCGCGCCCTCCTCGGTCTGGCCGCCGCGGGCCGCGAGAAGGCCCTGGCGCTGATCCAGGCGGAGGCGAAGGCGATCGCCGCCGAGCTTGCGGGGAGCGATCCGGGCTTTGCCTTCGGCCTTGAGGAAAAACCCGCCCCCGACGCGGCCCTGTCCCCCGAAGACAGCGCGGCCCTGTTCCGCGCGGTCCTCGGACTGCCGAACGGCCTTTTCGAGATGGAGCCCGACATGCCCGGGCTCGTGCGCTCCTCGTCCAACCTCGGCGAGCTCAGGCTGGGCTTGCCGCCCGCCAAGGAAGCGGCGGCGGGCCGGGTCGGCTTCCATGCCCTCTCCCTCGTACGGAGTTCCGTCGAGGCGGAAAAGGAGCGCATCGGCGCCGGGATCGAGGCGGCGTTCGCCGCCTACGGCGCGGCGACGAGCCGTCCTTCGGAGGCTCCCGCCTGGACTCCCGACCTGAAGAGTCCCCTTCTCGCCCTGGCGCGGGCCGCGTATACCGAAGTGACCGGCGCCGAGGCGGCCATCCGCGCGACGCACGGCGGCCTCGAGTGCGGCCTCTTCCGGCCCCGCTTCCCGCATTGGGACATGATCTCGCTCGGGCCGAACATCCGCTATCCCCACTCCCCCGACGAGCGGGTGGAGGTCGCCTCCGTCGAACGCTTCCATCGTTTCGCGCGCGCCCTCGTGGAGAAGCTCGCGGGGCTGTAAGCCCGGCCGAGCCCCCGCCACCCCCACGTCGAGCCCCCGCCCGCTGGGCGGGGGCTCGCTGAAGGCCTATTTTCCGAGCTTTTCGCGCACGAACTCCCGGACCGCTTCCACCTCGAAGCCGGAACCGGGGGCGTGGGCGGCGACCTTGAGCTGTTCGCCAAGGCGAGAGGGATCGAGCTTGAAGCGCTCCGCGAAGGCTTCCTTGGGGATGCCCGTCGCAGCCGCGAGGCCGGCCCAGGTGTCCGAACCCTTGATGGCGGAAGCGTCGAAGAAGGCGATGCCGCCCGCCGCCTCGACTTCCTGCTCGATGCTCTTCACCGTCCACGTGAAACCGCCGGCCACCGTCGCGCCGCCGATGACGAGGGCGAAGACCGCGACGAGGATGGCCACGCGCCCCTTGGGACCGATGCGCCGGCCGCGGGGCCCCTCGATCACCAAGGTATCCTTGACCGGGCAGGCGTTGACGCAGGCGTCGCAGTCGAGACACTCGGCCGAGGTCACCGTCTCCAGCGCGGAGACCTTGATGTTGGCGGGACAGGCCTTGTCGCAGAGGCCACAATCGACGCAAGCCGCCGCGTCGCGCTTGATCTTGAAAAGGCCGAGCTTGGAAAAGGGCGTCAGGGCCGCGCCCATGGGACAGAGGTACTTGCAGAAAAAGCGCTCGTAGAAAAAGGAGCCCGCGAGGCTCAAGACCAGCACGAGGAGGCCGACGAGGAAGCCCGTGAGGAGTTCGGCGGAAAAGAGGTGCTGGTAGGCGGCCCAGGGATCGTAGGGACGGATGACGAGTTCCCCGAGGGCGAAGGTCAGGACGAGGACGAGGGCCAAGACAAGGTACTTGAGATACCGCGCGGCGCCGTCCAGCCTCTTCGGCAATTCGAGCCGCTTGCCGAGGATCTTTTTCCCGAGGAAGCCGAAACCGTCCTGAAGGGCGCCGAGGGGACAGAGCCCGCCGCAGAAGCTGCGCCTGAGGATGAGGGCGGCGACCAGGACGGCCGCCAGGACAAAGAAGCTCGACCAGGCGATCTTGGCGAGAAGGGAGCCCCCGGCGAGGAGGGCATAGGCCGATTCGAGCCCGCCGAAGGGACAGAGGGCGTCCACGCCGACGGGCTTCACGCCGCCGAACTGGTGGAGGAGGCCCGCCGCGGTGACGAGGGCGAGGGACAGTGCCAGGACCGCCGCCCGGAGGGCGCGGTTGGACTTGCGGGTCTTGGCGTTGCTTGCTGACATTCGATGCTCCTGTTCAAGATCGTGTTTCGGGCAAAAACCAGGCGCCGTCGATCGCTACGGGTCGGCGGCGCCGCGTGAACCAACGTTGTCGCTGTCGGGACAAGCCGGACGATCCGGCCCGCTAGCCCCTGGTCTCGATGAGGTCGCGCATTTCGACGAACTGCTCCTTGCTGATCTCGCCCTCGGCGAAACGCTCGGCGAGGCGTTCGATCGCGCGGGAGAGGTCGGTCCCGCGCTCGGGCAGCGAAGCGGAGCCGCGGGGACCGCTTCCGAAGCCCGGATCGCGCCGTTTCAGGGCGCGGACGATGAAGAAGGTCGCGAGGCCGAGGGCCAGGAGCGCGAGGCCCCAGCCGATGAGCATGGGCCAAGGAAATCCAAAGGCGGTCGGTCCATAGCCGCCGAATCCATAATAACCGTGCATAAGCACCTCCCTATATTGCATTATTAATATGCAAATAGTGTGCCAACTTCGGAACATCAAGTATTTGCTTTTCCTATAACTATTTATTGTTCAAGCCCGCTTTTCTCTGTGCCGAGGGATGGGGAAATATTTGCCCGCGACGGGCAAGAAGGAGCCGGCTACAACAAAAAAGGCCGAGACGGATCGCTCCGCTCGGCCCTCTTGGGGGAAACCGGCAAACCGCGCTAGGCGCGCAGTTCGATGAGGCGCTTGACGAAGGCGAAGACCTCGTCGAAGGAGGCCTGGTCCTTGACGGAAAACTGGACGGGCAAGCCCTCGGGGAATTTCTCGGCGTCCTCGATCGCGTGACGCGTCGAATCGCGGATGTCCATCGCGAGGAACTCCTCTCGCTCGGCCTCGGTCATCGAAAAGCCCAGCTGGAAATAGCCGGAGTAGACGATGATCCAGTACAGCGGCTTCTTGCGCCGCGTGACCTTGAGGGACCAGCCGTAGCGCCGGTTGTAGTATTTCCATTCCTTGACGCAGTCCTCGGTGTATTCGTCGAGGGTCGCGTACAGGGGATAGGTCTTGGCCAGGGCGGCCTTGATCGCCGGCTCCCTCGGCATCTCGGCCTTCACCACGAAATATCGTTGTTCCATCGGCTTCAGTCCTCTCCGCGCTTCAAGCGCTCGATCTCGTCGCGTATGAGGGCCGCCGCCTCGAATTCCAGGTTCTTCGCGTGCTCGAGCATCTCGCGCTCCAGCGCCTTGACGAGCGCCTTCTTCTGCTCGGGCACGAGAAGGTTGTGCGCCCCCTTGAGGACCTCGATCTCCGTCGCGGTCGCCTCCACGCGCTCCTCGTGGCGCCGCTCGAGGATGTCGTTCACCGCCTTCTTGATGGTGGTGGGCGTGATGCCGTGCTCCTCGTTGTAGCGCATCTGGACCTCGCGCCGCCGGGCCGTCTCCTCCATGGCGACGCGCATCGCCTCGCTCACCTTGTCCGCGTACATGACGACGGTGCCCGCGGCGTTGCGGGCCGCGCGGCCGATGATCTGGATGAGGCTCGTCGCCGAGCGGAGGAAGCCGATCTTGTCCGCGTCGAGGATGGCGATGAAGGAGACTTCGGGAAGGTCGATGCCCTCCCGGAGGAGGTTGATGCCCACGAGGATGTCGTAGTCGCCCTGGCGGAGGGCCTTCAGGATCTCCACGCGCTCGATCGTCTCCACCTCGCTGTGGATGTAGCGCACCTTGAGCCCCAGGCCCGAGAGGTACTCGGTGAGCTCCTCGGCCATGCGCTTCGTGAGCGTGAGGATGAGGCTCCGCTCGCCCGCGGCGATGCGGCGCCGGACCTCCGCGTAGATGTCCTCCATCTGCCCCTCGGAGGGGCGGATCTCGATCTCGGGGTCCACGAGGCCGGTCGGCCGGATGAGCTGCTCCACGGGCGGGCCGGACTTCTCGAGCTCCTCCGGCCGCGGGGTCGCGGAGACGTAGATCACCTGGCCCGTGAGGCGCTCGAACTCCTCGTACTTGAGGGGCCGGTTGTCGAGGGCCGAGGGGAGGCGGAAGCCGTAGTCGACGAGGTTCTGCTTGCGCGCGCGGTCGCCCGCGTACATGGCGCCGATCTGCGGGAGGCTCACGTGGGACTCGTCGACGAAGGTGAGGAAGCCCGGCGGATAGTAGTCGAGGAGGACCGAGGGCGGCGAACCGCGCGGGCGGCCCGAGAGCGGTCCCGAATAGTTTTCGATGCCGGGGCAGTAGCCCATCTCCTCGAGCATCTCGAGGTCGTACTCCGTGCGGGCCTTCAGCCGCTGGGCCTCGACGAGCTTGTTCGCCGCCAGGAGGGTCTCGTGGCGCTCGTCGAG
>DAINBW010000130.1:0-2616 GCA_036732745.1 Spirochaetales bacterium
CCGATGAGGAGGGGGAGGAGGAGGGCGATGACAAGGCCCCAGGGCCGCTTGATGACGGGCGCCGTCATGCCCCAGAAGACGACCGAGCCCTGGGAGTGCCCCGAGGGCAGGCCGTAGCTCGTTTCCCGCGAGAGGCCGACCGCGGGGTCCAGGTCGTAGGGCCGCGGTTGGGCAAAGAGATCCTTCAGCCAGACGTTGAGGAAGGACGAGCCGAAGAAGACCAGGCCCAGGCGGGCGCCGCGGCGCCGGTCCACGCACCAGTAGATGACGGGCAGGATCGCGAGGTAGAACCACTCGGAACCGAGGGCGGAGAGGCCCTTCATGAGGACGGTGAGGAGGGGGCTCGCGGCCCCCTGGACGAAGCGGACGACGTCGACGCCCCAGGCGAGGATGCTTTGCATGGGAATCAGTCTACTATCGGCGCGAATCCCGACGCAAGCGCGGAGCCGAAGTCGTCGGCTGCCAGGGGCGGCGCGAAAAGGTAGCCCTGGAAGCTGTCGCAGCGGGCGCCCCGGAGCCAGTCGAACTGGGACCGCGACTCGACGCCCTCGGCGACGACGCGATAGTCGAGCTCGTGGGAGAGCTCGATGATCGCCCGCGCCACGGTCGCCGCGCGCTGGTCGCCGGGCAGGGGATCGACGAACTCCTTGGGGAGCTTGATGACGTCCACCGGGTAGTCCTTGAGCCGCGCTATCCCGCTGGCGCCGGTGCCGAAGTCGTCGATGGCCAGGCGGAGCCCCAGCCCCCGCAGCTCGCGGAGCATGCCGGCCGCCCCGTCCTCGACCCCCGCCATGCCGCTCTCGGTGATCTCGAGCTCCAGCCGGGAGGGATCGACGCCGCTGGCCGCGATGATGTCGCCGAGCTCCCCGGCCAAGGCGGGGCGCCGGAGCTGGAGGGGGGAAAGGTTGACGGCTATCGGCACGGCCCGGAGGCCCGCGGCGTCCCATGCCGCGATCGCCTCGCAAGCCTTCTTGAGCACCAGGGCGCCGAGGCGGTCGACGAAGCCGGCGCGCTCCGACACGGGCACGAACTCTCCGGGCAGGCGCAGGCTGCCGTCCGGGAGCGGCCATCGCGCCAGCGCCTCCGCCCCGACGATGCGGCCGAGCTTGTCGACCTTGGGCTGGAACCAGGGCTCGAGCCGCTCCTCGCGGATGGCCGCCTCAAGGTCGCGCTCGTAGCGCAGCCGGGCCACGAGCCCGCCATGGATGCTCGCGTCGAAGAAGCGATAGGAGCCGGGACCGTCGCCCTCGGCCAGGCGCAGGGCCGCCGCGGCGGTCCGCGCCAGCTCCTCGGCGTCCCGGCCGTCGTGGGGATACAGGGAGACGCCGAGGTTGGCCGTCAGCGCGATCGGCCCGCCCTGCGTCGGGAAGGGCCGCTCGAAGGCCGCGCGCGCCTTCCCCACAAGGCCGTTCGCGTCCACGACGCTTTTCACGTCGGCGCAGAGCACGAAAAAGAGATCGTCGCGGAAGCGCGCGACGAGGTCGTCCTCGCGGAAGGCCGCCTTCAGGGCGCCCGCCGCGCCCCGCAGGGCCTCGGCCCCCGCCTCCTGGCCGAACTCGTCGTAGACGCGGCCCATGCGGTCCGTCCCGATGGCCAGGAGGGCCAAGAGCCGGTCTCGGCGGCCGGCGGAGGCCAGGCTCCGGGAAAGCTCCCGCATGAAGAACTCCCGGTTCGGCAGTCCTGAGCCCTCGTCGTAGTCGCGGTAGAAGGCCGCCTTTTCCTCGGCGCTGGTCCTTTCGGCGGCGGCCCGCTCCAGGGCTGCCCCGCGCTCGGCCAGGTCGGCGCGCAGGCGCTCGCTGGCGCCCAGCGCCAGGCGCAGCGACCGCACCAGGGCGGCGCCCGCGAGCGAGGTCAGGAGGGCGATGCAGACGATGTTGAGGATGAGGAGGTGGAGGGCCGAGGTCTCCATGCTCCACGGCAAGACTCCGAGTCCGGCCGCCCTGGCCACGCCGACGAGGGACAGCCCCACGAAGAGGGAGGCCAGGAGTCCGCCGCCGAAACCAAACAGCAGGGCGGCGAGGACCACGGAGGCGCCGAGCCAGGACTGTCCCGCGCTGGCGGGCCCTCGATAGGCGAACAGGAAGATGCCGAAGCCAAAGCAGAGGCCGACGAAGGTCAAGGAATGCAACCTGCGTTCCGTCCCGTCGAAGAGGGCGACGAAGAGGAGTATGGCGTATACGGCTATCTCGGCGACAAAAAGCGGCGTGATTTGCTTCCCTGCGGCATAGAAGAGGCTCGGCACGACGAGAACGAAGCCGATCGCGAGCCCCGACAGCACGAGGATACGCGCGAGCCAGGCACGATGCAGGGTGACACCGCTCTTCAGCATTTCAGCGTCGCCGGGTAGGGCAAGACTTTGAAACAGGGTGGTCATGCGACGACGAAGGAATGCGATCATCGTCAGGGCCTCCAATTAAATGCTATTCCTCCATATTATCCATTTTGAGCATTTGTGTATAGCCGGTCATCGCTTTGCCTTGACGAAGCGCCCTCAGCACGGTACAACGTGATGACGCAGGCCGGCGTGGCGGAATGGTAGACGCGGCGGACTCAAAATCCGCTATTCGCGAGGATGTAGGGGTTCAAGTCCCCTCGCCGGCAAAGGTGGATTTCGCT
>DAINBW010000130.1:2716-7192 GCA_036732745.1 Spirochaetales bacterium
TATTCGCGAGGATGTAGGGGTTCAAGTCCCCTCGCCGGCAAAGGTGGATTTCGCTGACGCGAAATCCCGATGGCTCGGGGCTCGGCGCCTTACGCGCCTACGACCCCTCGCCGGCAGAGGTTGATTTTCCTTCGGAAAATCTCTATGGCTCGGGGCTCGGCGCCTTCGCGCCTCCGACCCCTCGCCTACCGGACGGCGGTGAAGCGGTCGCCGCGAAGTTCGAGAATCTTGAGATCGCCGTCGCCGTCGCCCTCGGCGTCGAACCCGAAACTTCCCTGCAGGCCCTCGAATCGACCCTCGATGAGCCGCCGCTTCACGCGGTCGGTGGCGGCGCCGCCTGAGGCCGCGGCCGCGAGGATGGTCACCGCCTCATACCCCAAGTACGCGGAGAAGCTCGGCGCTTCGCCATAGCGGGCGGCATAGCCCTCGACAAAGGCCAGGTGCTTGGCCGCGCCGCTCGCCTCGTCGTAGAGGTAGGCGAAAAGCATGCCTTGGACCGATTCGCCGCCGTTCGCGATGAGGTCGCGGGCCATGGCCCAGTCGCTCGACAGGATGGGCCCCGCGTAGCCGCCGCGGCGGAGCCGCTGCGCCATCAGGGCCGCGTCCAGCACGTCGAGCGCCAGCACGACCGAATCGGCGCCGGAGGCCGCCACGCGCTTGGCGATGGCGTCATAGTCGTTGGCCTCCGCCGGCAACTCCTCGACCGCGGCAAAGCCGCCGAAGCTGTCCCCGTAGCTCTTCAGGAAGTTTTCGGTGAACACGCGGTTCTTGGCGGACATGATGCCCGCGGGCTTCTCCCAGCCCCGGTCCTTGGCATAGGCGGCCAGGGCCGCGGCCTCGGCGCCGGCGGTCGGGAGCAACATGAAGAACCCGTCCTCCCGGTCCGCGAGCGCCGTCGAGTTCGCCGTCGGAGAAAGGATGAGGCTGCGCGCGACGGCCCCCGCGGCCAGGGCCTCGACGGCGACGCCGCTCGTGATGGGCCCGATGACGAGCTTTACGCCGGCCGCTTCGAGCTCGCCGATGAGTCGGGCCGCTTCGGCGCCCTCCCCGCCGTCGTTGCGGACCGCCAATTCGGCGCGGATTCCCCGCTCCTTGAGGTTATCGATCGCCAAGAGTGCGCCGTTGCGCGCGGCCACGCCCGGCTCGGAGCGGCGCCCGGACAGCTCCCCGACAAAGCCAAGCCGGAGCGGCGCGCGCGCGCAGGCCGCGGTGATCGCCAGGGCCGCCACACCCACGGCCAGGGCCGCCACACCCACGGCCAGGGTCGCCAGGGCCAGAGCCGCCACGGCCGCCGCGGGGCGCTTCCGGCCAAATTCGGCGCTCCGGCGGGCGCCGCCGTCTTCAACGTGGTTCGCCATCGCCTTCTCCTAATCGCCGATCGTCGCGGCGAAGGCCAGGCTCACCTCGAAGCCGCCGCCTTCGGCCGCCCCCACCCGCGCCTCGGCCCGGAGTTGCCGCGAGAGGGCGTCGATCAGGTGAAGCCCGAGAGAGGCGGCACGCCGCTCCGTGAAGCCCGGCCCGGGCCCCGCGCCGTCGTCCCGCACGCGAAGCTCGAAGCGCCCGCCGACGCGGGCGAAGCGCACGCTGATCAGGCCTTCCCTCCCGTTCGGGAAGCCGTGCTTCATGCTGTTCGACAGGGCCTCGGCGACGATGAGACCGCAGGGCACCGCGCGGTCGAGGTCGAGGGTAGAGTCGTCCACGGCCAGCTCGCGCCGGGCGCCGGGCGCCATTTCGGCGCCCTGCAGGAAGGCCGCGTCGAGGAGGGTCTCGAAATACTCCCGCACCGAGACGCGGCTCAGGTCCGACGATTGGTAGAGCCGCTCATGGACCGCCGCCATCGCCTGGACCCGGCCTTGGCACTCGAGGAAGGATGCCTCGGCGGGGTCGCCCCGCAAGGCGTCCGCCTGCAGGGACAGGATGCTCGATATGATCTGGAGGTTGTTCTTCACGCGATGGTGGATCTCGCGGAGCAGCACGTCCTTCTGCGTGAGGGACTCGCGCAGGCGATCCTCGGCCGCGCGCATGGCGGCCTCCCGCGCCCCGACGGCCATCCGGGCCTCCGCGAAGGCGCGCTTGAGCGCCTCGATCTCCGAGAAGTCCGCGTCCGAGACGGCGGCCGCCGGGCCGTCCTGGCCCGTATAGTCGCCGGCGGAGATGCGCGCGGCCTCCGCGGAGAGCCGCTCCAGCGGCAGGAGGATCCGTCGCCGCGCCAAGAGGAGGATGCCGGTGAAGACGCCGATCGCCAGGGACATGGCGCCGAGCAAGCCCAAGAGCATCGCCGTCGAGAGGGCGTTCGCTTCCGACAGGGGCTGGTAGAGCGCGACCGTCCAGCCGGTGAAGGGCATGCGGAGGGCGGTCGCGCGGTAGGGTTTGCCCTCGGAAACATAGACGCCCGACACCAACTCTCCCGCCCCGGCCTTCTCAAGCAGGCCCGGGAAGCGGAAGATCGAGCGCTGGAGCACGAGTTCGCGTTCGCGGTCGGCTATGACCGTTCCCACCGAGTCGACGATGGAGGCGGCGCCCTCCTTGCCGAGGGTCACGCCGACCAGGAAGGAGGACAGCTTTTCGAGGTCGAGGATGCCGACCACGCTCCGCGATCCGGCCCGCGCGGTCAGGCTGACGACCGACAAGCCGGTCCTGAGGGACAGGAAGGTGTCCGAAAAGGCGACCTCGAAGCGCTCGCGCGTGCCGCGGTAGAATTGCTGGCGCGAAAAATCGATGCCGAGGAAATCGGCGTCTTCGGGACTGATCGCCTCGACGAGGCCCTTCTCGTCCAGCACCATGACGGTTTCGAAGACCGGGTAGTTCTCCAGGAGGCGCCGGAGGAAGACCGGCAACTTGGCGGCCTCGACGGCGCCGCTTTCGAGGCTCTGCCCCGCGGCGCGCAGGGCCGTCGCGTTTTCCTCGAGGTAGGCCATCGCGCGCCCCGCCAGGGAGTGGACGATGATGTCCAGCTTCTCCTCGCCCTGGCGGCCGGCGATCGCCTGCACCGCGTAGAAGCCGAAGGCGCCGAGGACCAGATAGGGCAACAAGACGGTGGCCAGGAAGGCGCCGAAGAGATAGACGCGCAGCGACCGGGTCTTTCTCACGGCAAGGCCTCGAAGGCCTCGCCGTGGAGTTCGAAGAGCTCGTAGGGGCGGACGGCGTCGCCGGCGGCGTCGAAGCGCAAGGGACCGATGATGCCCTCGAAGTCGCCCGCGAGCAGGCCTTTCTTGACCGCGGCCGGCGAAGCGTCCTTCGCCGCCACCTCGGCCAGGATGAAGACCGCCTCGGCGCCGAGATAGGCCGCCAGGCTGGGCTCCTGGTTGAAGCGTTCGGCGAATCGGGAGGCGAAGGCCTTGGCCGCCGGCCCCGGCTTCCGTGGATCGTAGATGTGGGCGAAGATCATGCCCTGCACCGCGTCGCCGCCGTTCCGCGCCAGGCCCGGCTCCATGGCGGCGTCCGAACCGAAGAACCGCCCCGCGAATCCGGCGGCGCGGAGGAGCTGGGAAAACATGGCGGTATCGACGACGCTTCCGACGATGAGTACGGCCTCGGGCCGGGAGGCCGCGACCTCCGCTACCTTTTTGCCGATCTGGCCCTCGTCCCGGCGCAGGAACCTGACGTTCGCGGCGACGCGGCCTCCCCTGGCCTCGAAGCGCGCCGCGAAATCCCTGGCGAAGCCCTCGCTGTAGGCCAGGTTGGTCCCGTCATAGGCCACCGCGGCGCGCGCGTAGCCGAGGTCGCGGGCGCGGTCGGCGAGCGCCTCGGCTTGGGCCCGCGCCGGCGGCAGGAGGCAGAACAGACGGTCGTCCTTGCCGACGACCGCGGCCCCGTTCGAATAGGGCGAAAGGAGGAGGTAGTTCCCCGCCTCGGCCCCGGCCATGGAGCCGGCGGTCACGAAGCTTCGCGTGTGGCCGATGATGAGCCGGCGCCCTTCGCCGGCCAAGGCCGCGTCGACCTCGGCGGCGCGCGCGGGATCGCCGCCGTCGTCGCGCGCCACGATGGATACTTTATCCCCCCGCTCGCGCAACATCTCCACGGCGAGCAAGGCCGCGTTCCGGCCGGCGACCCCGGTGTCGGAGTGGATGCCCGAAAGCTCGCAGGAAAAGGCCAGCTTCGTCTCCCGCGCGCAGGAGGGAAACAAGGCCGCGGCCATGACGCAGGCGGCGGCCGCGAGCGGGCGGAGGGGGAGCTTCGGCAAGCGCGCCGGGCTCGGGCGTTCGCTCGGATTCATGGTGAAAATATACGCCAGGACGGCGATGAATGGTAGCGCCTCCCACTTTTCCCCAAATCCCGCTTTCCGTTAGACTTGAGGCGTGGATGACCCAGCCTGCCGTCCGGCCTGCGCCGCCTGTTGCATAGCCCCCTCGATCTCCTCCCCCATTCCGGGACTCCCGCGCGGCAAGCCCGCCGGCCTGCCCTGCCCGCAACTCGACGAGGCCCTCCGTTGCCGGCTCTTCGGCCGGCCGGAGCGCCCCCTGGTCTGCGCCTCCC
>DAINBW010000131.1:0-7189 GCA_036732745.1 Spirochaetales bacterium
CGCTTCATCGTTCCTCCACGTGGCCGCCGGCGGGCTAGAATTCCGCGTCGCGCAGGCTCTGGTAGACCGGCGCCTGGTCCCGGCGCTCCGGGATGCCGCCCCGGAGCAGGGGATTGTTCTTGAGCCCTTCCAGGACGTCCTGCGCCTTGCCGATCGCGGTCCGCGTCTCCTCGAGCGTCGCCGCGATCGTGGGCATCTGCGCGTTGAGCGTCGTCGTCATGGACTGGATGTTCCGGAGCGTCTTCTGCGTCTCCGCCAGGCTCCCGATCAGGCTGTTGTAGAGGGCGTTCTTGTCGTCCAGGATGGTCTTGATCGAGCCCTTCGGGTCGAGGAGCCGCGGCACGAGGCCGGTCGGGTCGCGGAGGGCCTCGGTCGTCGCCTCCAGATTGAGCGTTATGCGATTGATGGAGGACACGAGATCGTCGGCCTTGGCGACCACCGACTGGGCCTGGTCCTTCACGCCGACGACGATGGCCTCCACGCCGGCCATCGTGTCCGCCGCGTCCCCGACGATCCGGCCGAGCGGGCCGGAGCTTTGGCCGGCCAGGGCGCGGTTCACCTCCGTCAGGGTCCGGTTCACGGTGACGACGGTCTTGTTGACGTTCTCGAGGAGGGGGTTCACGTTCGCCAGGAGGCGGGTGATCGTGTCGTCCTTCAACGGTATCTCCACGAGCTCCTGCTCCAGGAGGGCTTGACCCTCGGGGGAGTCGGCCGTCGGCACGAAGGAGCCCTCCTCGAGCCGGGCTTCGTCCTTGCCGGGATGGAAGAGGAGCTGCGAACCGAGGCCGATGGGCGAGGTGACCAGCTCCAGGATCGAGTTCCGCCTGGCCTTTTCAAGGTAGGTGTCGTAGATGACGAAGTCGACGTCCACCTCGTTGTCCGCGTTGAGCGTTATGCGCTCGATCTTGCCGACCTGGAAGCCCTTCATGTTGATCGCCGTGCCGGGGGCTATGCCGCCGCCGGAGGCGAAGCGCGAGGTGAAGTGGTAGTTCCGGGCGAACCAGCGCTGGTTCCCGCCGAGGACGACGACGCTCACGCAGAGGAGGACGGCCGCCAGCACCACGAAGAGGCCCACGATGCGGTCGGCGTACTTTATCCTGAATTTCATCTGCCCTCCTCGTCGATGTCGGCCGCCGGGCCGCCTTGGTCGCTTCCGCCGGAATCCGCGGGTCCGGGCGGCGCCTCCGCCTCGCTCCGTTCCCCCGCCGCCCGGTCGGGCGGCCGCGCCGGAGCCGGCGGCGCCTCCTCGCCGAGGCTCCCCGCCAGGGCGTCCGCCCAGGCCGACAGGGCCGCGTCCCCCTGGACGGGCCCCTTCCGGGCGCGGAGCCTGCCCGTGACGACGCGGATCGCCGGGTCGTCCCAGCGCACGGCCTCGGCGTAGGAGCCGAAGGCCAGGAGGCGGCCGGCCTTGAGGACGCCGAGGGAATCGGCGAAGCGATGGGCGATTTCGGAACTGCCGGAGACGATGGCCACGCTGCGGCGGCGCGCCCCGAGCGAGGCGATGATCTCGAAGACGCGCTCGGCCGAGGTCTCGTCCAGGTAGGCCGCGGGCTCGTCCATGAAGAGGAGCTCCGGATCCAGGACCAGCGCGCGCGCGAGTCCGATGAGCCGGCGCTCCCCCGTGGAGAGCTCGGAGGGCCGCGCCTTGAGCTCTTCGGAATAGCCGACGAGCTCCGCGACGCGCGCGACCGCGCGGCCGACCTCGGCCGCGGAGAGTCCGTGCTCGTGCAGGCGCAGGGGCAGGGCCAGGTTGTCGTAGAGGCTCTGGTTCGCCCAGAGGGCCGCGTCCTGGAAGACGAAGCCGCTGCGCCGGTGGAACTCGAGCTCCTCGGCGCGGCTCATCCGCGACAGGTCCTTGCCGCGGAAGAAGACCGCGCCCTCGTCGGGCACGACGATGCCCGCCGCGGCCTTGAGGAGGGTCGACTTCCCGGAGCCCGCGCCCCCCATGAAGACGGTCGTCGCGCCTTCCGCGAGGGAGAAGGAGACCTCGCGCAGGATCTGGAAGCCGCCGCGGTGGGCGCCCACGCCCCGGAGCTCGATGATCGGTTCGTCACCCATCCCGCTAGCCCAGGTACAGCACGGCCGTCAGCGCGGCGTCGGCGACGATGCAGAGGATGAAGCTCGTGCCCACGGCGCGGATGCCGGCGACCGGCACCTCGGTGGTGGAGCGCTCCACGGCGAAGCCCCGGTAGGTGGAGACGACCGAGATGATGACGCCGAAGACGAGGCTTTTCACGAGTCCGAGGAGGAGGTCGCCCACCGTCAGCACCTCCACGAGGTTTTTCATGTATTCCTGGAAGGCCACCGGCTTCAGGAGCTGCATGACGGCGAAGGAGCCGAAGAGCCCGAAGACGTTGAAGTACACGGTGAGGACCATCATCGAGATGACGACGCCGAGGACCCGCGGGACCGCGAGATAGGTGATGGGATTCACGCCGACGGCGACATAGGCCTCGATCTCGTGGGCCACGACCATGCCGCCGAGCTCCGTCGCGATGGCCGTGCCCGAGCGCGCGATGACGATGAAGGCCGTGAGGAGGGGGCCGAGCTCCCGCGTGACGACGATGATGAGGAGGGTGTACATGAGCTTCCCCTGGCCGAAGCCGGCCAGGAGGGAGGAGCCGATCAGGTTGATCGCGACGCCGATGGCCAGGGCCAGGACGGCGGAGATCCTGAGGGCCTCGTAGCCGGTGAAGAGGATCTGCATGACGAGGACGCGGAAGCCCACCTGGCGACGCTTGAAGAAGAGGATCGACTCCTTGAGCACGTTGAAGAAGTAGCCGAGGCCGTAGAAGAGGCCGTACAGCCGTTCCCGCAGCGTGCGGCCGATCCGCTCGAGCGAGAGGCCGACCGTCATGCCCGCCCCCGCGCGGGACCGAAGATGCCCGACAGCAGCTCCCTCGTGATCGCGTAGAGCGGCGGCACGCCCTCGAGCGGGGACAGCCGCTCGGAGAGGCGCTGGCCGGCCGCCAGGGGCAGGTCGCTGACGTAGTACAGGAAATTGCGCTCGGCCCCGCGCCGCAGCACCCCGAGCTCCTCGGCCTCGAGCACGGCGCGGAGGTACCAGATGCCCTCCATCTCGAGCCCGACGCAGCCCCAGATCCGGCGGTAGAACTCGAGCATGGCGCGGTTCTGGAGGAGGGTGCCGCCGACCGTGAGGAGGGGGCCTGAATGGACGGCCCGGCCGGGCAGGGCCCGCTCGAGGCGCCCGCGCCGGCCCGCCCCCGAACCCGCGGCCGCGTCGGGCAGGGGCTGGAAGGCGTCGTTCGCCTGCTCGATGAAGGCGCTCGGCAGGAGGATGTCGCCCCGGCCGCCCTGCAGTGCGCCCGCCTTGCCGAGGACCGAGATCGTGCGGACGTTGCGGCCGAAGAGGAGGAGGAGGCTCCGCATGATCTCCTCGGCCTGCTCGCCGAAGGCGTAGTCGATGTTGACGAGGAGGCTGCGGGGCCCCGCCGCGCCCCGGGCGCCGACGGCCACGCCGGCGTCGATCGGGCGCGCGCGGATCGACGCGGGATCGACGAGCTGCACCTGGATGCCCGTGGTCACCGTCTCGGGAAGACGCACGATGCCGGCGGCCCGCTCCGCCTCGTCGAATTCGGCGCGGCGCGAGGGGAAGGCCTCGAACCAGGGGCGGGAGAGGTGGTAAACCTCGTCGAAGGGCTCGACCCAGCCGGGATTCCGCAAGCCCTGACGCTCGGCCCAGCCGAGGATCTCGTCCTTGGCGGCGGCGAAAAAGGGATTGAGGCAGTTGGAGACCGAATGCGTGTTCGAGGAGACGAGGTGGACCTCGAAGTCGGCCGGGAAATCCGCCGGACGGACGCCGAGGAGCCGTTCCGCCGCCTCGCCGACCTGGCCGGCCCAGAGCTCGGAAAGGCGGCCGTTGAAGTTGTTGACCTGCTTGCGCACGTCCACGGAATAGGCCTGCCGGTGGAAGACGATCTCCCTGACCCGGGAGGCGGCGCCGCGCGGCCAGAGCCGCCGGAGCTCCTCGCGCTCCTCGGGCGCGAAGGGCAGCCGCTCGAGCAGGCCCTCGTCGTCCTCCCCCTCGTCGTAGCCGCCGACAAGGGGCGTGGAGAGCTCCGCGGGCTCCTCGATCCAGTCCGCCGTCGTCAGGAAGCGGGAGAGCGCCAGGATGTAGTCCGGATGGTTGAGCCGGTAACGGATCTTCTTCGCCTCCACGGCGAAGAGGCAGAGGCAGGTGATGAAGTCCATGAGGTCCGACATCCCGTTCCGGATGAGGACCATGTCCTTTCCCGGCATCATCTCGTAGACGAAGCGGTGGCGCGCCTCGGTGGCGACGAAGGGAAAGAGGAGGGCCGGGCTCGCGTAGACCGTGGGCAGGTTGTCCGTGAGGAGGAATACGAAGCTGCGCGTCAGGTTTTCGGGGAGGCGCCGGACCGCGTAGGAAAGGGCGCCCCAGTCCACGCGGGACTCGTCGCCGGCCAGGGGGTGGAGGGCCGGGGCCAGCGCCTTGTAGAGCTCGGTCAGGCGCCGCACTTCGATGTGGCCCAGGGCTGCCCCGCGGAGCACCTCGGCGGTGAAGCGGTCAAAGGCGTCGAAGATGCCGAGGCCCTCGCGGAGCTTCACGCCGAAGGCCTGGGCGAAGGAACGCGACTCGGCCAGGAGCCGCAGGAAACGGGCGCCCGGCACGACCAGGCACTGCGATGGCTCGAGCGCCGCGACCTCGAAGGGCCGGGGCGCGCCGATGAGGCAGGATTGCTCGCCGAAATAGGATCCCGCCTCGACCACGTTCATCCGGAAGGGCGGGTCGCGGGAGGCGTCCAGGGATTCCACGGAACCCGCGATGAGGACGAAGACCTCGTCGCCCGCCTCGTCCCCCTGGACGATGAGGGTCTCCTTCGCGGCGTAGGAATGCAGCTCCGCGTCGGCGCCGAGGGACGCGAGTTCGCCGGCGCCCAGGTAGCGGAAGGGGACGATGTCGGCGAGCCGCTCCAGGGCCTCGGCCTTGTCGAGGAGCTTGGCGCCTTCGGCTTGGTTCATCCTTGGAGCATAGTCCGGCCGCGGCCCGGATTCAAGGACGGGCGCCCGCCCCCGGGCGGCGGCGGGCCCTTGCGCGGGCCGGCGGTCGCCACGTATGCTGACTCCCCCGAGGCGCCCCTTCCGGCGCCCGGCCAGGAGGCGACATGACGACCGCGAAAAAAGGCTTCGGCGCCGAGCTTCTCCTCACGCTCACGGCCGTCATCTGGGGCTTCGCGTTCGTCGCCCAACGCGTGGGCATGGACCACGTCGGTCCCTTCGCCTACAACGGCGTCCGCTTCGCCCTCGGCGCCCTCTCCCTCCTCCCCCTTTGGCTCTTCCTCAGGCGCCGCCCCGCGGCCGCCCCCGATGCCGCGGCCGCGACGATCGAAGCCGCCGCCGAGCCCGAGCCCGTCCCGGCGTCCGCTTCCGCGTCCGCGGCGGCGGCCGCGAAGCCCCTCGGCGCCCTCGCGACCCTCGGCGGCAGCGCCCTCGCCGGCGCGGTCCTCTTCCTGGCCGCCAGCCTCCAGCAACTCGGCCTCGTGTCGACGACCGCGGGCAACGCCGGCTTCATCACGAGCCTCTACGTCGTCCTCGTCCCCCTCCTCGGCCTCCTCGCCGGCCGGCGCGTCGGCGCGCGCGTCTGGCTCGGCGCGGGGCTCGCCCTCGGCGGCCTCTACCTCATCTCCGTCGGGGCGGGCTTCGTCGTCGCCCCCGGCGACCTCCTCGAACTCGCCGGCGCCCTCTTCTGGGCCTTCCACATCCTCCTCATCGCCCGCCTCGCGCCCAGGGCGGACGCCCTCCTCCTCGCAATGGGCCAGTTCGCCGTCTGCTCGGCCCTGAGCCTCCTCGCCGCCGCCTTCACCGAAACGACGACCCTCGCCGGCCTCCGCGCGGCCCTCGTCCCCATCCTCTACGGCGGGCTCCTCTCCATCGGCGTGGCCTATACCCTCCAAATCGTCGCCCAGCGCCGCGCCCACCCCGCCAGCGCCTCGATCATCCTCTCCATGGAGTCCCTCTTCGCGGGCCTGGGCGGCATCCTCCTCCTCGGCGAGCCCTTCGGCCTCCGCTTCGGGATCGGCGCCCTCCTCATGCTGGCGGGCCTCGTCGTCTCCCAGCTTCCCGAAGGGCGGAAGCCTCCCCGCCGACAGTGACGCGAAGGGCCTTTTGGTAGTATTATTCCCCCATTAACCGCAAGGAGGAGACTATGTCTTCCTATCCCGAAGAGTACCGCGCGCGCCGCCCGAACGGGGACGCCGCGCCCTCCCCGCGCGAGTTCGAGGAAGGCCGCCAACGGGTCCTCGACCGCCTCACCGACGCCTTCGCCGCCGACCGCGTCAGCCTCGAGGACTACGAGTCCCGCGTCGTCGCCGTCCAGCGCGCCCGGGCGCCCGACGAGCTCGCCGAGCTCGTCGCCGACCTGCCGGAAGAGCCGCCCAAGGGCGCCGCGCCGGCCGGACGGCGTCCCGCCGAGGCCCGCCGCCAGGACCGCGCCGAGCCCTCCGTCGCCCTCAGGAACGACATCGACCCCGGCCTCGCCGGCTCCGAGAGCGTCGCCTGCGTGATGAGCGACCGCAACCTCCAGGGCGAGTGGCTCACCGGCGACAAGCTGGACTCCTTCACCCTGATGGGCAGCACCAAGTTCGACTTCCGCGACACCACCCTGCCGCGGGGACGCGTCAAGATCGAGGCGTTCTGCCTCATGGGGGACGTGAAGATCATCGTGCCGCGGGGCCTCCCCGTGAAGATGACCGCCTTTCCCTTCATGGCGGACGCCCGGGTGGCGCACAACGTGAGCCGCAGGATCGTGCCGGGCGAGCCCTACCTCGAGATCTCGGGCTTCGTGATGATGGGCGACATCCAGGTTTCGGCCGCCGACTGACCGCGAGACATGGCGCGCGGGAGCCCCGGGCGGCCCGTCCGGCCGCCGCCCCGGGCCTTCCGCGCGCCGAACCGGAGCGAACATGACCAACAACGACATCCTCATCCGCCTGCGCTACGCCCTCAACATCACGGACCTCAAGGTGAAGGAACTCTTCGCCCTGGCGGACTACGAGATCGGGCCGGAGGAGCTCGCCGGCGTCTTCCTCCGGGAGGACGAGGCCGGTTACCTGCCCTGTTCCGACCGCCTCGCGGGCCTCTTCCTGCAGGGCCTCATCGCGAGCCGCCGCGGCAAGCGCGACGAACCGGCTCCGGCCCCCCGCGGCCCGCT
>DAINBW010000132.1:0-7068 GCA_036732745.1 Spirochaetales bacterium
CCAGGCGGGCTCCGAGGTGTCCGCCCTCCTCGGCCGCATGCCGAGCGCCGTCGGCTACCAGCCCACCCTGGCGAACGAGCTCGGCGCCCTGCAAGAGCGCATAACGTCAACGAAGCGCGGCTCCATCACCTCCGTGCAGGCGGTCTACGTCCCCGCGGACGACCTCACGGACCCGGCGCCGGCCACGACCTTCACCCACCTCGACGCCACGACCGTCCTTTCCCGGCGCATCGTGGAGAAGGGCATCTACCCGGCGGTCGATCCCCTCGCCTCGACCTCCCGCGTCCTCGATCCCCTCGTCGTCGGCGAGGAGCACTACGCCGTCGCCCGCCGCGTCCAGGAGGTGCTGCAGCGCTACCGCGAGCTCCAGGACATCATCGCCATCCTCGGCATGGAGGAGCTCGGGCCGGAGGACAAGCTGGCCGTCTACCGCGCGCGCAAGATCGAGCGCTTCTTCTCCCAGCCCTTCTTCGTCGCCGAGCAGTATACCGGCATCCCGGGCCGCTACGTCCCGCTCGCCGACACCATCCGCGGCTTCAAGGAGATCGTGGACGGGGCCTGCGACTCGATTCCCGAACAGGCCTTCTACATGGCCGGCAGCCTGGAAGAGGTCCGCGAGCGGGCCGCGAAGGGTTAGGGGGCCGCCGTGACCGTCTTCAAGCTCGCGATCCTGACGCCCTACCGCCTCCTCTATTCCGCCTCGGCGGAGTCGGTGCGCTTCGTCACGAACGACGGCTGGATCGAGATCCTCGCCGGCCACGAGCCCTTCGTCGCGCCCGTGGCGATCGGCGCCGTGCGGATCCGCGGGCCCGAGGGGGAGCGCGTCGCCGCCGTCTCCGAGGGTGTCGCGACGATCAGGCCCGACCGCGTGGAACTCCTCCTCGACGCCGCCGAGTGGCCCGAGGAGATCGACGCCCCGCGCGCGGCGGCCGCGCTGGAGCGGGCCAGGAAGCGCCTCGAGACCGAGACCATGCCCTGGGAGATCGAGCGCTCGCGGGCGGCCGCGGCCAGGGCGAGCAACCGGGTGGCGATCGCCGCCCTGGCGCCGGCGGCCGAGGGCGCCGGCCGCTGACCGCGTCGGCCGCAAAGGACGCCGGCGGCCGCGCCGGGCGCCTGACGCAAGAAGGCCGCCCCCGGGTGATCGGGGGCGGCCTTCGACTTTTTTTCGGTTCGGACGCGGGCTCTCAGGCGGAGAGTTCGGCGATGTAGCCCGTGCGGACGCAGGTGTCGAAGAGGTCTCTGCTCATGAAGTCCTCTTTGACGTCCTCCCAGTCCTCGTGGCGGTGCACGATGCGGACGTAAAAACCGCCCTCGGTCTCGCCGAGGAGCTCGAGGACCGAAGCCGACGAACCGGCGCTCTTGATGGCGAACTGCTTCATGCGC
Organism: Spirochaetales bacterium; assembly: GCA_036732745.1. Taxonomy (GTDB): domain Bacteria; phylum Spirochaetota; class Spirochaetia; order Treponematales; family Rectinemataceae; genus JAEUJG01. The sequence goes on from DAINBW010000132.1 coordinate 1,384, forward strand.
GTACTCCTTGCCTTCCTTATCGGAGCGCCGCGCCGCCGGGTTTAGCTTTCCTCTTCGCAGCCTTCCTTCACGCGCCGGGCGAGCTTGGCGTACTCCGCGGCGTGGTGGTGGAGCCCCGTGGCCTCTTCCTCGGTCAGCTCGCGCGCGACCTTGGCGGGGCTGCCGAGGATCATCGAGCGCGGCGGGAACTTCTTGCCCTGCGTGACGAGGGCGCCGGCGCCGACGATGCTCTCGCTTCCGATCTCCGCGCCGTCCAGGACGACCGCCCCCATGCCGACGAGGGCGTGGTCGCCGATCGAGCAGGAATGGAGGACGGCGCGATGGCCGATCGTGACCCCTTCGCCGAGCACGCAGGGGCGGTCGGCGTCGACGTGGATCACCGAGCCGTCCTGGACGTTGGAGTCGCGGCCGACGCGGACCCGGCCGATGTCCGCGCGGATCACGGCGCCGTACCAGACGGAGCTGCCTTCCTCGAGTTCGACGTCGCCGAGGACCTCGGCGTTCCAGGCCACGAAGGAGCTTTCGTGGACGCGCGGCTTCCTGCCTTCGAAACTGTGGATCATGCTGGAATCTCCCCCTTCGGCGCCGCGCGGGCGGGCGCCAAAAAAAAACGGCCCCGCCAGTGTGGGGCCGTTTCCCGCTCCGGTCAAGCCGGAGCGCCCGGGTCCGCCATGGCGGGCGATCCGCTTTCGCGGACGCGCCGTGGCGGGCTCGCCTTGGCGAACTCGCCCTAGCGGGCGGCCTTGAGGGCCTCGGTCGCAAGGGCGAGGACGGTCGGGTAGATGGAGGCGCCGGTCACGGCGTCGGCCTTGACCTTGGCGGGATCGCCGGCGGCGACGATCGCATCCTGCATGGCGACGGCCTGGACGTTCCACTCGCCCTTCTTGGCGGCCTTGGCCATGCCGTAGCGGCCCTCGACGGCCTCGACGAGCTTGGACTTCTTGGTGTTGTCCTTGTAGATGCCGTTCCAGAGGACGTCGACGATGCTGCCGTTCACGACGGTGACGAGGGCGGTGTCCTTCCAGCCGGAGTTCTTGTCGAAATCGGCGGCTTCCTTGTAGTACCAGCCGTCCTTGAGGCTGCCCTTGGCGACGGGCGCGGAGGCGAGGGCCTTGTTGACGAGGTCGAGGAAGCCCTTGGTCGTCATCGTGGCGCCGGTGATGGCGTCGGTCTTGCCGGCGGCGTCGAACTTGGCGAAGGCGAGGTCCTGGGTCTTGATGAGCCAGGCTTCCGCGGCGGCGGCCTGCTTGTCCCACTCGCCGGCCTTGGCGGCCTTGGCCATGCCGTACTTGCCGGCGGCGGCGAAGGACTTCTTGTCGGTGGCGCCGGGGAGGTTCGGGATGCCGTTCCAGAGAACCTTGGTGATCTTGCCGCCGGCGACGGTCACGACGACCTCGTCCATCCAGCCGGACTTGCTGAAGGCGCTTTCCTTGGCGAAATAGACGCCGTCCTTGGCCTTGACCTGGCCGAAGGCGAAACCGGAAACGAGAAGACCGAGCACGAGCATGAGTGCGATACTGCGCTTCATGAATTCCTCCATGTACAAGGTAGAGAATATGCTAATCGCGATATGATGACCACCGAACCGGGGTCCGCGTCAAGCACTGCCGCAAGCCGCGTCGGAGCGGAGGGTATCAGGCGCGCGGCCTGGCGGCGATCAGACTATGACGACGGAGTTGTCGGAATCGCCGTAGGGGGAGGGCAGGTACTTGTCGGCGTTCCAGTCGTTTTCCCAGCGCGAACCGTCGAGGAAATAGCGGAAGTGGTACTCCCTCCCCGCTTCGAGGCTGACGACCGTTTCCCACGAACCGTCCTCGTTGCGCTTCAGGGGCGTCGCTTCGCGGCTCCAGTTGTTGAAATCGCCGACCAGGAAGATCGTCCGCGCGCCTTCGGCCGCGCTCAAGGGGAACAGGAAGGTGACCTTGCAGGTTTTTCGGTTCTTCGCGTAGTCTTTTTTCAGCATGTGCGCCTCCGCTCGGAAGAATTCTAGTGGATCGCCGGGGCTTGCGCCAGAGTTTGAATTTTGAGACCGGTGTTTCAATATTCGATATGGAATACCCGATTAGGTTGACAGCCGCGGAATCGCCGCGTACTCTAAAAGGACCACTTTCCCGGGAGAATCCTTCATCATGAACGTTCTCGCTGAAGAATTGAACAAGACCCTCGCCGGAACCGTCGCCGAGCGACTCCTTTCCGAAATGGGCCGCCGCATGTACTTCCCAAAAGGCATCCTTTCGCAGAGCGCCGAGGCCGACGAGCGCGCCCATCGCTTCAACGCGACCATCGGCATGGCCTACGAGGGCGGCGAACCCCTCATCCTCGACGCCATCCGCGCCGGCCTGCCCACACTGAAGCCCGCGGAGGCGGTCGCCTACGCGCCGACGGCCGGCGTGCCGGCCCTGCGCAAGCGCTGGAGGACCGAGCTCGAGGCCAAGAATCCGAGCCTCAAGGGCAAGCACTATTCCCTCCCCGTCGTCGTGCCCGGCCTGACGGCCGCCATTTCCTATATCGTCGACCTCTTCATCGAGCCGGGCGACACCATCGTTGTGCCCGACCTCCACTGGCCGAACTATCGCCTGATCGTGGAGGAGCGCAAGATGGCCGCCGGCCTCACCTATCCGATCTTCAAGGACGGCGGCTTCAACGTCGCCGGCCTCGAGAAGGGCCTGCGCGAGGCGGGGGCCCGCCGCGGCAAGGCCGCCTGCATCCTCAACTTCCCGAACAATCCGACCGGCTATTCGCCGACCCTGGCGGAGGCCGAGGCCATCGTCGACGCCCTCGTCCGCGTGGCCAAGGAGGGCACCGACCTCCTCGTCATCGCCGACGACGCCTATTTCGGACTCCAGTACGAGAAGAATCTCCTCGAGGAGTCCCTCTTCGCGCGGCTGACCGACGCCCACGAACGCATCCTGGCCGTGAAGGCCGACGGCCCGACCAAGGAGGACTATGTCTGGGGCTTCCGGACGGGTTTCGTGAGCTTCGCGGGCAAGGGCCTGGGCGCCGCCCAGCACGAGGCGCTCGTGAAGAAGCTCATGGGCGTGATCCGCTCCTCCGTTTCCAACTCCTCCGCGCCGGTGCAACACCTCCTCTTGAAGGCCCTGGACGCGCCGGGTTACGACGAGCAGAAGGCCCGCTACCGCGGTCTCCTCGAGGCGCGCTACAAGCGCGTCACCTCCTTCCTCGGGCGGACCAAGCTGCCCGCCGCCCTCGTCGCCCTGCCTTTCAACTCCGGCTATTTCATGAGCTTCGAGTGCGTCGGCATTTCCGCCGAGGCCCTCCGCCTCCGCCTCCTCGACAAGGGCATCGGCACGATCTCCATGCAGGACCGGTACCTCCGCGTGGCCTTCTCCAGCGTCGAGGCCGAGGTCGTCGACGAGCTCTACGCGGCGATCGCCGCCGAGGCCGCCGCACTTTCCGGGAACTAAGCCCTCGCCGGGCCGGGTCGGCGCCCAACGGCGAGCCCTTCGCGGGGCTCGCCGGGGCCGCCAGGCCATGGGGCCCGCCAGTGCTCGCCGGGGCCGCCGAGGCCACGGGCCGGGGCCATGGGACCCGGGCAACGTGGCCGGCCGCGGCCCTTTCCCGCCGCGGTTCGTTGCGTCGGCGGCGCGCAGGAACTAGACTATCCGCATGTCCGATCGACGCACGCCATTGCTGTTGAGCATCTCTTGGCGCCAGGTCCTGGCGGCGGCCCTCTTGGCCCTGCTCTTCGGAGCGGCTTCCTTCTGGGGCCGCTGGATCCTCGCCGCTCCCCTCCGCGCCACCAACCTGGCCTTCCTCAATCCCAGCACCGTCATGGCCGGCCCGGACGGCCTCATCGTCGTCAACGACTCCGGCGACCGGCGGATCATCGGTTTCGGCGAGGATGGTTCCCTCCGATTCGTGGTCAAGGGTCAGCGCCGGAACTCGGGCTTTTACAACGGCCGCGCCATCGGCTTCGGCGACGCGGGCCGCTTTTTCGTGGACGACACCGTGCTCGACCTCGAGACGGGCAACGCCCGGAATGAAACCATCCTGGCCTTCGATCTCCGCGGCAGCCGTCTGGGGCCGGTCAAGGAACTCGTCTTTTCGCGGGAGGAGAGCGCCGAAGTCACCCACCGCATGATCTACACGCAAGCCGCTCCCGGCTTCGTTTCCTGGTTCTATCCCGACGAGACCGATGAATGGTCCTTCTTCGCGCTTCCCACGGACGGGAGCCCCGAGCCGGAACCCATGAAGTTCGGGGACTACGACGTGTATGCCACGGTGGACGCCACGGCCTCGAGCGCGGACCTCGTCTGGTTCCTGGAGCGGAGCGGGCGGATCGCGCGGGGGGAGCGCGGGCGGCCGGTCGAGGTCTGGTACGACGACGACGCGGGGCGGATCCACATCCCGGTCGCCCTCGCGGCGGGACCCACGGGCGAGCTGTATGTCCTGGACGGCAAGCGCTCGATCCTCCGCCTTGAAAAGGGCCGGGACGGCGTGTCGGTCCGGACCGTCCTGGACCGCGAGAGCGCCCGCCTGGCCGGCTACGATCGCCCCTTGGTCCTCTCCAACCTCTTCGTGGCTCCCGATGGCGGCATATTGGCGGCGAACGAGGCGACGTCGGAGGTGCTCCTCTTGAAGCCCGACGGCCGCATCCGATCCTGGCGCGGCGCCGAAATGAAGGGCTTCTATCCGCCGCTCCGCGTTTCCCTCTATGTCGGATGGAGCCTGACCGTCCTTTTCGCCCTCCTGGCCGTCGTGCTGTTCTACGCGAAGGTGTTCGGCCTCAAGGCCAGGCTTCTCCTCAAGCAGCTCGCCATCCTGGTGCCGCTCACCGCGCTGGCCTCCGCGGCCATCGCCTGGTCGGTATACCGGGACATGAGCCGCGGCCTTGAGTCGGGCACGGAGGGCAGGCTCCGCCATTTGGCCCAACAGCTCGTCGCCGGCCTGTCCGTGGAGGCCCTGGACCGGATCGATCCGACGGACTCCCGGCTCGAGGACCTCCTCGGTTCCGCGGACTACAAGGCGCTCGGCGCCGTGCTGGACGGCATCGTCAACAAGAACGAAGACAGCTGGAACTCCAATCTCTTCCCCTACATCTATTTCAAGCGGGGAGGGGACTGGTACGTGCTCGGCGGCTTCGATTACCTGGAACTCTATCCCTACGCCTATTCGAAGCCGGAGTTTTCCGCGGTCCTCGACCGCGGCGAGGATGTTTTCTACCGCTACGCCGACAGCTACGGCACCTGGATCTCCGCGATGACGCCCTTGCGGCGCGCCGACGGCACGATCGCCGGCGTGGCCGAGGCGAGCATGGGCGCCGATTTCCTGGACGAGCTCTCCTCCCGCACGCTCCGCAAGATCGGCCTGGGCACGACCGGCCTGCTCGCCATCCTGGTCCTGTTTTTCGCCATCTTCGACTGGCTCCTCCTGCGCTCGGTGAAGGCCCTGCGCGAAGGCGCGGAGCGGGTGGCGGGCGGCGACTACCAGGTCCGGGTGGACATCCGTTCCCGGGACGAGATCCAGGAACTCGGCGACGCCTTCAACACGATGTCGGGCCAGGTCAAGGACTACGTCGACCGGTTCACCCTGCTCGTAGAGCGACCACACCGCGTCGAAGATGTGCCCGTGGGCCGGCTTGTAGAAGTCGGCGGCGTCGACACGAGCCTCGACCGCGGCGGTGATCGCGTCGCGGGAGATCAGCATGGCGCCGAGCAGGGACTC
>DAINBW010000133.1:0-6975 GCA_036732745.1 Spirochaetales bacterium
CGGGATCGATGGGAGCGCCGCCGGCGCCGGAAACGAGCTCCTCGAGGCCGAAGATCGGCCCCAGCGTCGCGTTGGGCGACGCCGAAAGCTCGTGCCGGACGCCGGAGTCGTCGCCGTACTTCCGCGCGAACTTGGCCTTCTTGCGCTCGGCGGCCCGCCGGGCCGCGGCGGGGACCGGATTGCCGAAGATCACCGCGGAGCGGTCCGCGGAGCGATCCGCGGGGCCGTCGCCGGGCCGGGCCTCAGGCGACATGCTCTTCCTCCTTGCGCGCCAGGACGGCCAGGACGCCCTTCTCGTCGTAGCGCGAGAAGAGGACGAGGCCGAGGACGCAGAAGCCGATCGCGAAGACCGCGGTGAGGCGGATTCCGAGCGGGTTCGCGGCGCTCTTCCCGAGGAGGAGGAGGGAGGGGAAAAGGAGGTTCGCCAAGGCGATGCCCATCTTCATCATGAAGGTGCGCGCGCCGAAGAAGATGCCCGCCTTGTACTGCCCCGTCTCCACGCCGTGGCTCTCCGCGATGTCGGCGACGATCGCGTTCGGCAGGATGCCGAAGATCGCCAGCGGCAGCGAGGCCAGCGCGACGATGAGCCAGGCCTGGGCGACGGCGGAAATCGGGAGGCGCCCGAGGAGGAAGACGATGGCGAAGTCGAGGGCGAAGGCCGCGAAAGCCAAGATGAGGACGGGCTTCTTCCCGAACTTCTTCGCCACGAAGTTGACCGGCACGTAGAAGACGAAGGAGAGCACGAACATCACGAGCATGAGGAAGGAGGGCAGGGACTCGTCGAGCCCGAGGAGGGTGATGATGTAGTAGGTGATGCCCATCTGGATGAAGTTGAGCGCCACCCAATAGGGCAGGTCGGAGAACACGAACCAGCGGAAGTTGCGGTTCTTGAAGGTCGACTTGACCGCGTCGAGGACGCCCTCGTCCACGGCGTGGACCTCGGCGTAGCGGCGCTCGTCGATGAAGATGACGGGGAGGAGCATGAGGATCGCCGCGACGAACTCGAAGCCGCCCAAGGTCAGCTTGAAGGCCTCGGCCGGCGCCAGGTCCAGGGCCTTGCCGAGCGCCGGGTAGATCGCGTAGGCCTGGTTGCCGATCGCGAAGCCCAGGGCCCAGGTGATGGAGATGGCCGTGGAGATGCCGAGCCGCTCGTCCGGCGTGTGGCCGAGCTCGGAGATGAGGGCGTTGTAGGGCGTGCAGTACATCGTGATGAACAGATAGTAGAGCGTCATCGCGACGGCGAGCCAGACGGCGTTGATCGTCTGGCCCGAGGCCGTCGCGCCGTCGGCCACCGGCACGAAGACGAGGAGGGCGAAGAGGGCCGTCGGCACGGCGGAAACGGCCAGGAAGATCCGCCGCCGCCCGAACTTCGACCGGTTCCGGTCGGAGAGGTTCGCGATCCAGGGATCGGTGACGGCGTCCCAGACGCGCCCGCCGGCGTTGATGAGGCCGATCACCGTGAGGGCGCCGAAGACCGCCCCCTGGAAGATGAAGGAGGGGAAGAGCGGCGTCGAGCCGGCCTTTTCCGGCGGCAGGAAGAAAAAGGTGAGCGCGTTGGAGACGCTCCAGGAGGCGAGGGACCAGCCGAACTGGCCGAGCGCGAACATGACGAGCTTCCAGCGGGGAAGCTTTTCGGGTTTCCGGAGTTCGGACATAGATACCTCGAGGAAAGGGATGGGCGCCGGCAATGAAAGCGCTTACATAAAGTAGCAGGAAGCCCCGCGCGGCGCAAGCCCGATTTCAGGCCTCAAAGGCTTGATAGTTCGCCGTGATGTAGGCGTTCGTCCCGTCGCGGACCGCCTCGCGGAAGCGGGCGTAGGCCGCCTCCGCCGCCGGCCCCGGCCAATCCGCGGGCAGGAGCTCCTTGGGGAGGGGCGGCACGAGGCGCAGGAGCTCGACATAGTCGGTCAAGGCCTCGAAGTAGCGGGCAAAGCAGTCGGCGTCGGCGGGCTCGTTTCCCGCCGCCCGCGCCGCCGCGAGCGCCGCGGTGTCCGCCGCGTAGCGCCTCCGGAAGCCCTCAATCCCGGCCGCCCGTTCCGCAAGGCGGAAGATCCGGCCAGCGAAGGCCCGCGATTCCCCCCGGTACTCGGCGGTGAACTCGGAGACGAGCCCCCGCGCGGCGGCGGCGTCCAAGAGGGAGCGGAGCCGCGGCTCGGGATCGACGGCGGCCGCCCAGAGGCCGCCGCCGACGCGCGCGAAGCCCGCGGCCGCCAGGGCGGCGGCGAGCAGGGCCCGCTCCTCCCGCTCCGCCTCGGGGATTTCGTAGGAGACGAGGCGAAAGCGCCCGTCCCAGGGGCCTTCCTCGCGGCGCCGCACCGACCGGGCCACGGCGCGCTCCACCTCGGCCTCACCCTCCGCGGCGAGGGAATACCAGCTCGCCCTGCCCTTCCGCCTCGCCGTGAGGTAGCCCTTCCGCGCCATCCGGGAAAGGACGAGGCGGGCGGCCTCGGGCGTGACCCCGAGGGGCGCGAGGTAGGCGTAGAGCGTTGAAAGGGAAAAGCGGGCGTAGCGACCCTCGTCCAGGATGGCGCCGAAGAGCGCGAAGATTTTCGCTTCGGTGGAACCGGCCATCCCGCCCCCTAGCGCGAGGCCTGGTCCGAAGGGGCCGCCGGAACCGCCGGCGCTGAGCCGGCGCGGAACCGCAGCGCCGCGGCCGGCATAACCTCGACGCCGGGCAGGCGGCGCCAGACGCGGTTCATGCGCTCCAGGTTCTCGAGGCTGCCGCCCTCCCCCGTCGTATGCGCCTCCTCGGCCACGATGACCTTGTAGCCCAGCTTGCGCGCGCCCGCGATCGTCGCGTCCACGCAGCCTTCGCTGGACATGCCTCCGATCACGACCGTGCCCACGCCCGCCCGGTCGAACATGCCCACGATCCCGGAACCGTTGAAGGCGTTGGAGCTGTACTTCAGGACCTGCAGATGACCGGGCTTCACCGCGAGCGGGGCGGCGAGTTCGAAGCCCGCGCTGCCCATGCCGTTGCCGAGTTCGTTCATGTAGGCCCAGGCCACGGGCGAGCCGGCCCGCTCGGCGGCCTCCACCAGGGCAAGCATCGCGGAAAAGACCCGCTCGGGCGCGACCACGGGCATCATGTAGGCCTGCATGTCGATGATGAAAAGCCCGACGCCCGGCAGCGCGGCCCGTTCGGCCGGCGTGTAGAGGGGCGCGAGGGGCTTGAGCTCGTGGGGAAAGCGCGCGAAGGGAGCCAGGAAGGACAGGACCGCCTCCCAGCACTCGGCCGAGCCGCTCGCCCCGGGCTCCAGGATCGGCGAGCCGTGGACGCCCTCGGCCTCGGGGACAAAGGCTGCCTTGCCCGCGGCGGGAATGGCGTCGAAGATGCCGCGCCAGTCGCCGGCCTCGCGGCGCATCGAGGTCAGGAAGGCCGGGACGGCGATGCCCTTCGCGCGCGCGGTGACGTAGCCCGGATCCGAAAAATACTCGCCCGGGGAAAAGGCGAGGACCGCGTCGCAGGAGGAAGGAGCGCCGCCCGCCATCGCGAGGACGAGGGAGGCCGAATAGGAGCTGCCCCAAAGAATGAGCTTCCCCTTCGCGTACCGTTCCCGGACCAGGGCGAGGGCCGCCTCCATGTCCGGCAGGGCGTCGACATAGCCCATGGGCAGCTTGGCGGCCCTGGCGCGGCGCGCGCTCTCGTTCGCCACCCCGCCCGCGGCGTTGCCCGAGCGCTGGTCAAGGGCCAGGGCGTTGAAGCCCAGCTCGTTCAGCCTCGGGGCGATCCTGCGGTACTCCCCCCGGCTCGAACCGGCCATATGGAAGAGGAGCACGAAGGGCGCCTCGGCCGGATAGGGCATGTACAGCTCCGCGTCGAGCTCCAGGCCGTCGCTCGAAGGGAAGGAAATCGTCACCGCCCCCGCCGCCCCGGCGGCAAAGGCCATTAGCCCGAGAATCGCGCTCACTCGCTTCATCGGTCCCTCCTCATTCCAAGCAGGTATTGTATCAGCTATTGCTCGTTCAGCACTTAGTATGACACATTACGGCAAGAACGCAAGGATACCTTAAGGGAGCAGCCACCTGACCCGTCCACCCGCCGCGAAACGCTTTACCCGTACTCCCCCGCTCGGCCATACTGGACCGCGGGAACGGGCCGCCTCGCGTTCGAGCCCTCCGGAAGGAAGCGCATGAAACCACATTGCTTTCGGCTGCGCCGCGGGCAGGATCTCCTCAAGGAAATCCTTTCCTACGCGGAAGCCAAGGATCTCAAGGCCGCGACCATCCTTTCGGCGGTCGGCTGCGTGAGCCGGGCCCGGCTGCGCGACGCCTCCGGGGTGACGATCCGCACCCTCGAGGAGAATCTGGAAATCGTGTCCCTGATGGGGACGGTGTCCCGGGCGAGAAGCCATCTCCACGCATCCTTCAGCCGCGAGGACCTCTCGACCCTCGGCGGGCATCTCGTGGAGGGCTGCGTCGTCAACACGACGGCGGAAATCGTCCTCATGGAACTCGAGGGCTTCGAGTTCGGCTCCGCCTTCGACGCCGAGACCGGCTACGACGAGCTCGTCGTCACGTCGGGCGGAAGGCGGGGCTGAAGCGGGCGGGGCTCACTGGTTGTCATACCTCTGCACCTCGTCGAACACGTACTCGAGGCGGACGCCGGCGGTCCGGAACATCTCCTCGCTCTCGCTTCCCGAATGGTAGCGGCGTTCGGCGACGACGCGGACGATGCCGCAGTTGATGATCATCATCGCGCAGGTGCGACAGGGGGTCATGCGGCAGTAGAGGGTCGCGCCGTCGATGGAGACGCCGCGCTTGGCCGCCTGGCAGATGGCGTTCTGCTCGGCGTGGACGGTGCGGACACAGTGCTGGGTGACGCTGCCGTCCTCGTGGACGGTCTTCTTGAGCTGGTGGCCCGCATCGTCGCAGTGCGGGAGGCCGGCGGGCGCGCCGACGTAGCCGGTCGCGAGGATCTGGTTGGCCCGCGCGATCACGCAGCCCGAGCGGCCGCGGTCGCAGGTCGCGCGCTTGGCGATCGCGTTGGCGACCTCCATGAAATACTCGTCCCAGGAAGGGCGGCGGTAGGCGCCGTCGTTCGGATCGGGCTCTGCGGGCACGTCGGGCCTCCTCTTCGGTCGCCGGCCTTCGCGCGGCCGGCTTGCGCCTATAGTGCGTCCCCCGCGCCGCGCGGTCAAGCGCCGGCGAAGCGGGGCGCTGCTTCCCGGGCGCTGCTTCCCGAGCGCCCGCGGGCGGCCTCGGACCCGTTGCGCCCTTGCCCGGAGCGGCGGATATCGATTATGCTCCCCCAATCGAATCCGATGGAGGAACGATGCGCACGAACCTTTCCCGCGGCCTCCTGACCGCCGCGCTCTGCCTCTGCGCCGGGAGCCTCGTCTCCTGCCAGCAGGCCTCTCTCCCCGAGGGCCTCTACGCCCGCATGAAGACCACGAAGGGCGATGTCCTCGTCAAGCTCGAGTTCGAGCGCGCCCCGCTCACGGTCGGCAACTTCGTCGGCCTCGCCGAGGGCGGCCTCGCCGCCAACAAGGGCAAGCGCTTCTACGACGGCCTCACCTTCCACCGCGTCGTGCCCGACTTCGTCGTCCAGGGCGGCGACCCCGCGGGCAACGGCTCCGGCGGCCCCGGCTACGAATTTCCCGACGAGTTCTCACCCGAGCTCAAGCACGACGCCGCCGGCGTCCTCAGCATGGCCAACGCCGGTCCCGGCACCAACGGCTCCCAGTTCTTCATCACCCTGAAGGAAACGCCCTGGCTCGACGGCCGCCATTCCGTCTTCGGCAAGGTCGTGGAGGGCATGGACGTCGTCAAGAAGATCGCCCAGGGCGACAAGATCGAGAAGCTCGAGATCGTCCGCTCCGGCGCGGCGGCCAAGGCCTTCAAGAGCGACCAGGCCGCCTTTGACCAGCGCGTCGGCGCGGCCAAGGAAGCCGCCAGGAAGCTCGTCGCCGAGCGCCAGGCCGCCGACCTCGCCTTCATCGCCAAGAACATGCCCGAGCTCAAGCGCGGCGCGGACGGCATCTTCCAGCGCACCCTGAAGCAGGGCTCCGGCTCGGCCCCCGAAAAGGGCCAGACCGTCGCCGTCAACTACAAGGGCATGCTCCTCGACGGCCGCGTCTTCGACCAGTCCTCCCTCCACGGCGGCCCCATCGAGTTCCGCGTCGGCGCCGGCGAGATCATCCCCGGTTGGGACATGGTCGTCCAGCAGATGCGCAAGGGCGAGAAGCGCCTCGTGATCCTGCCCCCCGAGCTGGCCTACGGCGAGCGCGGCGCGGGCGGCGTCATCCCCCCGAACGCCTTCCTCGTCTTCGAGATGGAACTCGTCGAGATCAAGAAGTAGCCGCGGGCGTTCAAGCGCCCGGCGCGAAGGGGCGGCGGGGGACCTGGTCCTCCGCCGCCCCTTCGCCGTTTTGCCGCCGGAAGGCTATCGGTACAGGGGCAGGGAGCCGGTCAGGCCGCGCACGGCGGCGTCCTCGCCGTAGAAGCACAGCCCGCGATAGACGATCGCCGCGGCTCCGGCGGCCGCGAGCCGCGCCGAATAGTCGCCGTAATCGCGCGCGGCCTGGGCAAGCGACGAGAAATCGAGCGTCCCGACGCCGCCGGTCCGCAAGGCCTTTTCGCGGAGTCCGCCGAGTTCGGAGGCCGGACAGCGGAGGACCGGAATGGGAAGCGTCAGGATGCCGGCGTGCGGCGAACCGTCGGCGTCCACCACGTCCGGACCGATGACATCCCCGATCCGGCTCGTCAGGCTCAGGGCCAGGGCCGCGGAGGCATTGGCCGCGAGCCCGGGCGGCAATCCTTCATCCAATACGATCGCGATTCGCATGTTCGCTCCTTGGGCTGTGCGCCGACCGGAGCGTATGCGACGGGGGGAGGCGGGGTCTTGGACAAAATTGCCGGAGCCGCGGCGCGCCGCCGCCCTATCCGACGAGGCGAAGCGGCGGTTACGACGGACGCCGTGCGTCGGCCTGCGGGCGGGCCTTGGCGGCCTCTTTCGGGGTCGAGCCGCTCAGG
>DAINBW010000134.1:0-6969 GCA_036732745.1 Spirochaetales bacterium
TCGAGGAGGTCGGACCAGGCGTGCGGCGCCCGCTCCCCGTCGAGGAGGCGGCCGTTGTAGACGATCACCATGGGCAGGACCGTGAAGCCGGTCCAGCGCGCGTCGGGCGCCTTGTAGGCGGGGGGGATGGCCGCGTCCTCGGAGGAGCGGTAGGGCGCGAAGAGGTCGGCGTTCGCCGCGAGGCTCTCGGCGCCGCCTCCCCAGAGGACGTCGCAGCCTTCCCCCGCGGAGGCGCCCGCCTCGGCCCGGAGCCGCGACAGGAGCTCGCCCGTGCCGCCCTGGACGAGACGCACGGAGAGGCCCGTGCGGTCGCGGAATTCCGCGACCACGACGCGCACGAGCTCCTCGGGGTGGGAACTGTAGACCACGAGATCGGGCGGACCCGGCGCCGCCTCCGCCGCGGGTGCGGCGGGGCGCGGCCCCCCGCAGGAGGCCAGGCAGGCCGCGAGCAGGGCGGCGGCGAAGGGGCCCGCCGCGCGCCGCCGCGCCGGCGCCGCGGGGCGGAGCGATAGCGCCGCGGGCCGGGGCGATAGCGCCGCGCGCCCTCCCCGGATAGTGGCGCTCAACGCGCCCCCGCCGCCGCGGGGCGGAGGGAGCGGCGGAGCTCGGCCGCCGAGACGTAGAGCCGCGACTCGATGCCGAGCGCCCGGGCGGCCTCGACGTTCTCGGGATAGTCGTCGACGAAGAAGGCCTCCTCGGGACGGACGCCCTCCTCCTCGAGAATGCGCAGCCAGAACGCCGGCTCGGGCTTGGCCGCGCCCATGAGGTGCGAGGCGTAGACGCGGTGGAAGGGCGCGTACTGGCCGAGCTCCTCGTGGATGCGGTAATGGACGCCGATGGTGTTCGTGCCGCAGACGACGCGGGCGCCCCCGGCGGCCAGCTCGCGGACCAGGGACTCCGTGGCGGCGTCCGTGGTCGGCCGGAACAGCGTTTCCCAGTAGTCCTCGGCGACGCGGAGGCCCGAGCGGGCCTCGAAGCGCCGCCAGAACTCGGCGTCGCCGAATTCGCCGCGCATGAAGGCCTGCATGTCGGGCGCCGCCAGGCGGCGGAACTCCCCGGCCTCGATCCCGAGGCGGCGGGCCGCCTCGGGCGCCACGTCGAAGCCGCGGCAGAGGACGCCGCCCATGTCGAAAATGAAGAGCCCGGTCATTCCTTGCCGGCCGAGAACACCGCGGCCCCTCCCAGGAAGTACTTGGACAGGGTGAAGAACAGCGCGAAGACGGGAATGGAGGCTATCGCGGCGACCGCCATCATCGCGCCCTCGTCGGCGCTCTTCTCCGCGGCGAACTTCACGATGTAGGCGGGGATCGTCTTCATCTCCTCGCGCTGGGCGACGAGGAGGGGCCAGAGGAGGTTGTCCCACTGCTGGCGGAAGGCGAGGATCGCGAGGGTCGCGGCGGCGGGGCCGGAGTTCTTGAGCACGATGTCGCGGAAGATGCGCGGCTCGGAGCAGCCGTCGATGCGGGCGGCGTCGAGGATCTCGTTCGGGAAGGTGATGAGGTACTGCCGCATCAGGAAGACGCCGAAGGCGTTCATGAGGAAGGGCATGATGAGGCCCCAATAGGAATCCTGCATGCCGAGCTTCACGACGATCAGGTAGAGCGGGATCATCACCGTCTCGAAGGGGATCATCATCGTCGCCATGATGCCCATGAAGACGAGGTTCTTGCCCTTGAACTCGAACTTCGCGAGGCCGTAGCCGACGGAGGCCGAGAGGACCACGGTGGTGGTCGCGATCGTGAGGGAGACGAAAAGGGAGTTCCAGATGTTGCGGAGGTAGATCCAGTTCCCGTCGTTGCCCGCGAGGGCCTGGCGGTAGTTGGCCCACTTCCACTCCTCGGGAATCCAGCCGTAGGGCATCTTCATGATTTCCGCGGGGGGCATGAGGGAGGCGCCCGCCATGAAGACGATGGGCACGAGGATGACCGCGGAGGCGAGGCCGAGGATGGTCCAGGCGCCGAGGGTGGCGGGAATCGCCCGCCAGCGGCTTGCGTCCATGGGGCGGCTCACAGTTCGGCCTCCTCGCTCCGGGAGAAGCGGAGCTGGGCCCAGGAGAGGAAGAGCATGAAGACGAAGAGGAGGACGCTCATCACGCTCGCGCGGCCGAGGTTCTGGTCGCGGAGGGCGGTGTTGTAGATGTTGAGCGTCAGGACGTTCACCGGCTGGAGCGGCGCGCCGCGCTGGGTGAACAGGTATTGGGTGGAGAAGGTCTTGAGGCACTGGATGAGGATCATCACGGAGACCAGGACCGTCGTGGGCTTGAGGAGGGGCAGCGTTATGCGGAAGAGGCGCTGGACGGGGCCGGCGCCGTCGATGAGGGCGGCCTCGTTCACGCTCTGCGGTATCTTGCCGATGCCGGTGACGAAGAGGATCGTGAAGTAGCCGACGTACTTCCAGACGTAGACGACGATGGTCGAAACCTGGGCCATCGTCGCGTCGGCGAGCCAGCGGTGGTCGATGCCCGGCGTGCCGGCGATGAGGTTGACGAAGTGGTTGGCGAGGCCGCGCGGATCGAAGACCAGGAGCCAGATGAGGGCCGCCACCGCGGAGGACAGGACCGCGGGGGAGTAGAGCGCCATCTGGGCGCCGCGCTGGAAGCGCTTTCTCGACGCGATGAGGACGGCGAAAAGGAGGGAGAGGACGAACAGGGGCACGAAGGCGCCGATGGAGAAGGCGGCGGTCGCGCGCACGGAGTTCCAGAAGTCGGGCGAGGTGAGCACCTTCTCGTAGTTCTGGAAGCCGATGAACTTGGGCGCCTTGAGGGAGAGGAGCTTCTTGTTGAAGAAGCTCGTCCAGAAGGCGTTCAGGATCGGATAGAAGGAAAAGACCGAGAAGAAGAAAATGCCCGGCGCGACGAAGAGCCAGCCCCAACGGGCGCGGATCTTCTCGTGCGAACGCGCGGTACGTCCACGTTTCATGGCGCTTGCTCCAATGCTTGAGGTGGATCCGCCGCGGGGCTGGCGGGACCGGCCCGCGGCCCCGCGGCGGATCGAAGGAAGACGCTTACTCCTCGGAGAGGATGTCGGTCACGGACTTGCGGAGCTTCTCGAGCGCCTTCTGGGGCTCGACGCCGGCGAGCATCACGGACTCGAAGGCCTCCTTGAGGGCCGCGTCGATCTTGGAGCTCGAAGCGCCGAAGTAGACCATGTGGCCGGCGGCCATGTCCTTGGCGAAGACGTCGGAGTAGGGCATGTTCTTGAAGGTGGCGGACTCCATGACGGCCTTCGTGGGCTGGACGATGTTGACCTTCGCGAGGTACTCCTCGCCGTGGGAGAGCATCCAGCCGAGGAGGGACCAGGCGGCCTGCTGCTCAAGCTTCTGCGCCTGCGCGTTGACCATGTAATAGTGGCCGTAGTAGTTGTTCGGGACCTTCTTCTTGGCGTCCTTCCACTGGGGGAAGGGCACGATCATCCAGTCCTTGGACTCGTAGAAGGCGGGGTTGGACTTCTTCATCCGCGCCTCCTGGTAGAGGCCGGAGAGGGACATGGCGACCTCGTTCTTGTCGTTGTCGAAGAGGGAGCGCGCCGCGGTGTAGGTCGGGGAGCCGAGGTTCTTGCCGCTCGGGCCGAAGTCGCGGAAGTAGGTCAGCACCTTGAGCCAGGCGGCGTCGCCGACGACGGCGTTCTTGCCGTCCTTGGCGATGAGCTCGCCGCCGAGCTGCTCGACCATCGGCACGACCGAGGTGAGGTAGTAGGGATAGCGGAAGTCGAAGCCGCGGCGGGTGATGATCTGGCCGTTGCGGAGGACGATCTTCTCGGAGAGGGCCATCACGTCTTCCCAGGTCTTGGGATAGTCCTTGTCGGGATCGAGGCCGGCGTCGCGGAAGATCTTCTTGTTGAGATAGAGGCACCAGTTCGTGAGCTCGAGGGGGAGGCCGTAGACCTTGCCGCCGTCGACGACGGGGCTGATCATGCCGGGGAGGTACTTCGCCTCGAGGTCCTTCTGGTTCTTGACGCCGATCATCTTGTAGTCCACGGGCGCGACGCGGCCGTTCGTGATGAAGGGATACTCGTCAAAGAGCTCGAGGTTGAAGATCGTCGGGCCCTGGTTGGCCGCGAAGCCGGTGGTGACGATCTCGCGGATCTTCCCGGAGGGGTAGGTCACGTAGTTGACCTTGACGCCGGGATTGGCGGCCATGAACTCGGCGATGTAGCCCTTCTCGAGGGGCGTGCGGTTGGCGTCCTCGTGGGTCCAGACGGTGATCTCGACGTTCTTGCCCTTGAGCTCGGCCACGGTCGGGGCCTGGGCGAACAGGGAGGCGGCCGCGAGGGCGGCGAGGAGAGCGATACCAGCGATACGCTTCATGCGATTCTCCTTTGCGGGAATGATTCGGTTATCATCGTCGACCCCTTTTCCGGAAGGCGCAATGCGGCGATCCGGGCATTTTGTCGACGAATCCGGCCCGGCGCCGCGCCCTCAGCCCGCCGCGGGCCGTCCGCGCGGGGAGGAAGCGGCGACATTTCAATGCTAATGCACCGCGGAACGGACTGCACGGGATGGAGGGGAAGAAGCCGATCGCCTACACTTTGAGGGGAGGCGCCGAAGGCGCGCCTACAGGAGGAGGAAAAACCATGGATCTCCTGCCGGAACTGACGGCGCGCCGCGCCTTCCGCTCGATCTCCGCCGAGGAACTCGCCGAGGAGGAGGTCACCGCCCTCCTCGCGGCCGCCACGCTCGCGCCATCCTGCTTCAACAACCAGCCCTGGCGGCTCGTCGCGGCGCGGGGCGAAGCCCTGCCCAGGCTCCGGGAGGCCCTGCCGGAGGGGAACAAGTGGGCGACGCGGGCGCCCCTCATCGTCATCCTGGCGACCAAGGCCTCCCTCGATTGCCGCCAGGACGAGGGGCGGGACTACGCCTACTTCGACACGGGCCTGGCCGCGATGGCCCTCATGCTCGAGGCGACGCGGCGCGGCCTCCGCGCCCACCCCATCGCCGGCTATTCGCCGGGCAAGGTCCGAAAGGCCGTGGAACTGCCGCCGGACTTCGTCCCCCTCGCCCTGGTCGTGGTCGGCAAGCCCGGCGACGACGAGCTCCTCGCGCCCTGGCAAAAGGAGCGGGAACGGGGCCCCCGCGAGAGGAAGCCCCTCGGCGAGGTGGCTTACGACGGCGTCTGGGAACGCCCCTGGCCCGCGAAGGCCCCGGAAGCGGGGGCCTAGCGCTCGCCGCGGAGCCTCGGGGGGAAACGGCGCGGCTTTACCAAGGGCGGGGCGCGTGTTAGTATCAGGAAACTCCCGCCTCGGGCGGAACGGGAAGGCTCCATGACACCAGCGAAAATCATCGGGATCTGCGGCGGTTCCGGCTCGGGCAAGACCACGATCGTGCGCAAGATCTCCGAAGTCGTCTCGGACTTCGTCTTCGTCCCCCAGGACAACTACTACAAGTCCGCCGAATACATCTCCAACTCCAACATCACCGCCTTCAACTTTGACCATCCCGACGCCTTCGACAACGCCCTCCTCCTCGACCACCTCGAAAAACTCGGCAGGATGGAGGCGATCGACATGCCCACCTACGACTTCGTCCACCACCGCCGCCGCGACGAGACCATCCACGTCGAACCCAAGAAGCTCGTCATCTTCGAAGGCATCATGGTGTTCACGAACAAGGCCGTGCGCGACCGCATCGGCCTCAAGATCTACGTCGACACGCCGGACGACATCCGCTTCATCCGCCGCCTCGAGCGGGACATCAAGGAGCGCGGCCGCACCGTCGAGTCCGTCATCGAGCAGTACCTCACGGTCGTCCGTCCCGGCCACTACGAGTTCATCGAGCCGACCAAGCAGTTCGCGGACATCATCATCCCCGAGGGCGGCAACAACGAAAACGCGCTCAACGTCCTGCTTTCCTTCATGAAATCCGTCATCGCCTCCGGCGAATAGGAGAGGGCCCTGAACCCGCGAAGCGAGGCCGGCGCCCGGCCGGCCGGCCGGCTCCCGGCCCCCGGCTCGACGCGCATCCCCCCGCGGCAGAAGCTCGCGATGGTCGGCGGCTACGCCCGCGCCAAGCTCGGTGCCCAGGCCAAGTCGATAGCCTTCATCGTCCTCTACCTCGTCGCCGTCCAGACCCTGGTCTTCCGCATGCCCGTGGCCGACGCCCTCGGCGTGGCCCTCGGCATCGGCGCCGTGGCCGCTGGCCTCGCGCTCTTCCTGGAGGGGCTCTTCCTCGGCGTGATGCCCCTGGGCGAGCGCTGCGGCCTCAAGCTCCCGACCAAGACGGGCACGGCGGGCATCGTCGTCTTTTCCCTCGTCCTCGGCGTCGTCGCCACCCTCGCCGAACCCGCCATCGGGTTCCTCCGCGGACTCGGCGGGACGGTGGAGCCCTGGCGAGCCCCCCTCCTTTACGCCCTCCTGAACCGGCTTTCGCCCCTCCTCGTCGCGGCGATCGCGGCGGGCGTCGGCGTCGCCGTCGTCTTCGGCGTCCTCCGCTTCATCAAGGGCTGGTCCCTCAAGCCCTTCATCTTCGCGCTGACGCCCATCCTCGTCGCCGCCACCTTCCTCGCTGAGGCCGATCCCCGCGTCGCCTCGGCCGCCGCCCTGGCCTGGGACTCGGGCGGCGTCACCACCGGCCCCGTCACCGTGCCCCTCGTCATCGCCCTCGGCGTCGGCCTTTCGCGCCTCTTCGGCGAGGACGGCGAGGCGGGCAACGGGCTCGGCGTCGTGACCCTCGCCTCCGCCCTCCCCGTCCTGGCGGTCCTCCTCCTCTCCTTCGCCCTCGCCCCGCGCCTTCCCGCGCCGTCGAGCCCGGAGGCCTTCTTCGCGCCGGCGGCCCGGGAAAAGGCCCTCTTCGTCCTCGGCTCCGAGGCCGAACTCGAACGCGCCGCAGCCCGCGTCCTTTCGCCCGCCGCCCTCGCCGCGGCCTTCCCCGCACGGGAGGGCGCCACGGCGGCGGAAGAAGCCAGCCGCGGGAAGTCCGGAGCCGAGGCCGCCGCGGGAAGCCCCGCGCAATGCGCTCGCCAACTACTACCGGACC
>DAINBW010000135.1:0-4756 GCA_036732745.1 Spirochaetales bacterium
CAGGTAGGCGCCTGCGAGGCCGGCCATCGCGCCGCCGAGGGCGAGCGCCTGGTAGCGGATCCGCCGGACGTCGATGCCGAGGGTGTCGGCGGCGCGGGGATAGGTGCCCACGGCGCGGACCTTGAGCCCCCAGGGCGTCTTGAAGAGGAGCCACCAGGAGGCCGGCGCGAGGAGGAAGGCGAGATAGGCGATGATGGAGTGGTTGAAGAGCACCGGCCCGAGGAAGGGGATCTTGGAAAGGCCGGGAATCGGCAACGTGGGAATGCCCTCGATGCCGGTGACGCCGCCGACGAAGTGGCGGAAGAGGGTGCCGGCCGCTCCCCAGCCGAGCATCTGGAGGCCGATGCCCGCGATGCCCTGCGGCGCCTTGAAGCTCACCGTGACGAGGGCGAAGAGGAGGCCGAGCAGCACGCCGGCGCCCATCGCGGCGGCGAGGCCGAGGAGGTTCCCGTAGGCGGCCCAGGGCCCGGCCTTGAGGAAGAAGGGCGGCAGGAAGGCGAGGAAGGCGCCCATGGCCATGATGCCCTCGCAGCCGAGGTTGAAGACGCCGGCGCGCTGGTTGAACATCTCGCCGAGGCCGGCGAGAAGGAGGGCCACGGAGAAGGGGACGCCGATCGAAAGGATGTTCTGGAGGGTCGCGAGGAGGTCCATGTCAGCTGCCCCTTTCGGCGTCGGAGGTTTCGGCGGGCGCCGCGGAGAGCGTTCCCGCGGGCGAGCCGGGCGCTCCCGGCGCTCCCGGCGCGATGGCCGCTTCCGTCGCGCGGCGGCGCGGCCGGAGCAGCCGCTCGAGCCTCCGTCCGACGCGGTCCTGGAGGTAGGGATTGTTCGCGAGCATGCGCGCGGAGACGATGGCGAGGATGATGGAACCCTGGAGGACGAGGACCATGTTCGCCGGCACGCCGACCGCGCGCTGGGTCATGTCCGCGCCGAGGAGGAGGAGGCCGAAGAAGGCGGCCGCCGGCACGATGCCCGCCGGATGGAGGCCGCCGAAGAGGGCGACGACGATGCCGGAGAAGCCGTAGCCTGAGGAGATGCCCTCGATCGCGCGGCGGTGGACGCCCGTCGCCTCGATCGCGCCCCCGCGGCCGGCGAAGCCGCCCGCGAAGAGCATGGCGACGACCAGGTAGCGCTCGACCTTGACGCCCGCGTAGCGGGCGGCCTTGGCCTCGGCCCCGGCGGCGCGCATCTTGAAGCCGGCCGTCGTGCGCCAGAGGAGGAGCCAGACGAGGAAGGCCAGGACCAGGGCCACCGCGAGCCCCCAGTGGAGGCGCGTCCCGGGAATGATCCGGTCGAGCCAGGCGGCCTTGGGGAAGCGCATCGACTGGGGCGTGCCCGAGCCCATCGTGATCTCCGCCGGATCGAGGAGCGGCCCGCGGAGGAGGAAGGAATAGAGCTGGGCGGCGATGTAGTTGAGCATCACCGTGGAGAGGATCTCGTTGACGCCGAGCCGGGCCTTGAGCGCGCCGGCGATCCCCCCCCAGAGGGCGCCGCCGAGCGCCCCCGCGAGGAGGGCCAGGGGAAGCAGCAGGGCCTTGGGCAGGTCGGGCAGGAAGAGCGCGACGAGGGTCGCCGAGACGATGCCGAGCTGGATCTGGCCTTCCGCGCCGATGTTGAGGATGCCGCTCCGGAAGGAGATCGCGATGCCGAGGGCGACGAGGATCAGGGGCACGGCGCGCACGAGGATCTCCGTGATCCCGAAGAGATCCTTGAGCGGCTCGGTCAGGATGACCTTGAAGGTCGCGAGGGGATTCGCGCCTATCGCGAGGAGCACGAGGGAACTGACCGCCACCGCGACCAGCGCGGCCATCGCGACCACGACCACGCCGTAGGCGGTCTTCGTTGCCTTATTCATCGACGACCCCCGCCATCAGCATGCCGAGCCTCGCCTTCGTCGCGTCCTTGCCGGGGATGACGGCGAGGACGCGTCCCTTGTAGATGACCGCGATGCGGTCGGAGAGGTTCATGATTTCCTCGAGCTCTTCGGAAATGAGGAGGATGCCCACGCCCTCGCATCGCCGCGCCAGGAGCTGGTTGTGGATGTACTCCTCCGCGCCCATGTCGAGGCCGCGCGTCGGGTAGACCGCGACGAGGGCCTTGGGCCCGCGTGCGAGCTCGCGGGCGAGGATGACCTTCTGGATGTTGCCGCCGGAGAGCGAGCCCGCGGCCGTCTTGGTCGAGGGACAGCGGATGTCGAAGCGCTCCCTGAGGGCCTCCGCGTTCCCGTCGATCGCCCCGAGGCGGAGGAAGGAGGCCCGCGAGAAGGCGGGCGTGCCGAAGTCCTTGAGGACGAGATTTTCCTTGATGGAGAAGGAGGGCACGATGCCCTCCGTGTTGCGGTCCTCGGGGATGTAGCCCATCCCCTTCGCGATCACCTCCTCGGGACCGAGGTTGGCGATCGCCTCGCCCGCGAGCTCGATCGAGCCGGACTCGATCCTCCGGAGGCCGTTGATCGCCTCCGCGAGCTCGCGTTGGCCGTTGCCGGAGACGCCGGCCAGGCCGAGGATCTCCCCCGAACGGAGCTCGAACTCGAGGCCGTCGAGGGCGAGGTTGCCGCGGTCGCCGCGGACCTTCAGGTCTCGCGCGACGAGCAGCGGCTTGCCGCACTCGTCGGCGCAGGCGTTGCAGGGCAGCACGACCTCGTGCCCCGTCATCAGGGCCGCGAGATCGGCGGGAGAATGGTCGGCGGTCCGGCCGCGGAAGACCACCCTCCCCTGCCTGAGGATCGTCACCGTGTCGGAAAGGGCCTTCACCTCGTGGAGCTTGTGGCTGATGAAGATGACCGACAACTCCCGCGTCATGTTCTTGAGGAGGGCGATGAGCTCGTCCGTCTCCTGCGGCGTGAGGGCCGAGGTGGGTTCGTCGAGGATGAGGAAGCGGGCGCCGAGGCAGAGGGTCTTCACGAGCTCGACCCGCTGCTGCTCGCCGACCGAAAGTTGCCAGACATAGGCCTCGGCCTGCACGGGCAGGCCATGGCGTTCGGAAACCTCGGCGATGCGCCGGCGCACCGCCTTCATGTCCAGGCGGAGGCCCCGGTGGGCGCTCCGCATCCCGAGGGCGACGTTCTCCGCCACCGTCAGGTTCGGCACCAGCATGAAGTGCTGGTGCACCATGCCGATGCCGGCGGCGAAGGCGTCGCTCGGCGAGCGGAAGCGCTGCTCGACGCCGTTCAGGAGGATGCGCCCCTCGTCGGGCCGGTAGAGCCCCATGAGGATGTTCATGAGCGTCGTCTTGCCCGCGCCGTTCTCGCCGACGAGGGCGAGGACCTCGCCCTCGCCCACGTCCAGCGAGACGCCGTCGCAGGCGAGGACGCCCGGGAAGCGCTTCGTGATGCCTTCGAGCCCGAGGCTCGTTATGCGCGCGCCTTCGCCGCCCATGTCGGTCTAGTACTTGACGCCCTGCCAGGCGATCGGGAGCTTGCCGGCGGTGATGTCGGCCTTCGCCTTCTCCGCCTGCGCGCGGATCGCGGGAGAGAGCACGGGTCCGACCTTGTCGTTGAAGAGGTGGACGAAACCGCCGTTCTGGAAGGTCAGGGGGATGCTCTCGCCGCCGAGGACGCCGGCCTGGCGCTTGTCGATGAGGGCCTCCACGACCGAGGCGTAGGCATAGCTCGCCGCCGCGACGACCTTGAAGGACTCGGGGCCCTGGAGCTGCATCGTGTCCTGGCCGAGCCACCAGATCGGCTTGTCCTTGTACTCGGCCACGGCGCGGAGCGCGCCGAGGGCCTGCTGCGCGGAGCCCGTGAGGACGTCGGCGCCCGCCTTGATCTGCGTGTGCGCGAGCTCCGCGGCCTTCACGAAGTCGCCGAAGGAGCCCGTGTGCGCGACCTTGACCTCGGCCTTGGGATTGGAGGCCTTCACGCCGAGCACGAAGCCGCGGTTGTAGCGGGCCGCGTCGCCGCCGTCCACGGGGCCGACGAGTCCGATCGTGTTGGTCTTCGTGACGAGACCGGCGATCACGCCGTTGATGTAGCCCGTCTCCTCGCTCGCGGGCATGTAGGTGAACACGTTCTTGGGACCGATTTCCGCGCTCGTGCCGAAGGCGAAGCTGACCTTGGGGAACTCCTCCGCCATCTCGAGGACGAGGTTCTTGTACTGGGCGCCGTGGCAGATCACGAGGTCGAAGCCCTTGGACGCGTACTGCCGCGCCGCCGAACCGGCGTCCACCGGCTTCATCTTTTCGCTGTAGTTGTACTCCACGAGGGCGGTGCCGTACTTCTTCTGCACCGCCATGACGGCGTCGTGCATGGCCTGGCCCCAACCCTTGTCGTCCACCGTGGATTCGACGATGAGGGCGATCTTGACCTTGGCCTTGGGAGCCGCGTAGAGGGCGCCGGCCGCGAGGGCAAGCGCGACGAGAACCGCGATCACACGTTTCATGGATAGCCTCCTTGCCGCGGCCGGGCCCCGGATTGCGCGCCGATGCCGAGTCGGAGGCGCGGGTGCACGCGGAGCGGCAACGACCATCCTAGCATGCGGGGAGGGAGGGGGCAACGAAAAAGCGGTGGCGGGATTGGCGGGGAGATGGGACAACGAAAAGCGGCGGCGAGCCGTTCGAAGAGCTTGGCGGGGCGGGTCCTGGCGGACGCGAAGGTCCCCGCGCGCTTGCCAGGCCCCGCCCTTCCAAGTCCTTCCCAACGCTCGCCGCCGCCTGTCCGACAACTCCTCGGAGCGGAGCGGCGTGGTTGGGTAAGCCAAGCCGCAGCCTTGGCGGGGCTGGGCAGGACGGCGGGTGGCAGGCGCGAAGGGGCCCCGCCGCG
>DAINBW010000135.1:4856-6955 GCA_036732745.1 Spirochaetales bacterium
CCTTGGCGGGGCTGGGCAGGACGGCGGGTGGCAGGCGCGAAGGGGCCCCGCCGCGCAGCGCGCGGGGACCTTCGCGCCTGCCAGGCCCCTCGCCGTCGCGCTGACGCGCTCCGGCGGCGCCGAAGCTCAGGCGAGCTTCGGCGACATGGTTCGCAAAGTCCTTCCCAAAGCCCGCCGCCGCCTGCCCGACTACTTCCCGGAGATAGTAGCGCCGCCCATTTTCACCCAGGGGAAGACCGCGGAACCGAAGTCGATGCGCTCCCGGGAGACGGCGGAGATGTCCTTGAGGAGGGAGCAGAGGTTGGCCGAGATCATGGTTTCGCTGACGGGATAGGCGATCGTCCCGTCCTCGATGAGGTAAGAGTTCTTGGCGACCCCGGCGAGGTCGCCCGAGCTGCTCGGCGCGCCGCCGGAGAATCGGCAGAGAAGGAGACCGCGCTTCACCGACCCGATGACTTCGGCGAGGGGCGTTTCGCCCGCGTCCACGGTCCAGGCGCCGCCGGCGCTTGGACAGCGCGGTCGGCCGGACTTGTTCGAGCCGTAAAGCGAAAGCGTGAAGTTGCGGAGGATGCCCTTGTCCAGAATGGGGCAGTCTGCGGCGAGGAAACCGTCGGGCGTGTAGAAGTAGCCTTCCGCGATCTCGCCGGAGACCGGCGCCGAACGCAGGCTGAGGAGGGGCGAGGCGACCGCGGCGCCCAGGGCATCCTTCCAGGGGCTCGTGCCGGAGATGTGGGCGAAGTCGCCGAGGCAAACCTCGTCGATCCCGCCGACGAAGTCGCCGAGGCAATGCGGCGTGACGACGAGGTCGCCGACGAACTTCCCCTCGATGGCCCGGGTATCGAGCTGCTCCTCGGACTGGCGCATGAGCTCCGCGATGCCGCCCCACTCCGGGAAGTCGCCCTCAAGCCGCCGCCGCGAGGCGCCGGAGCCGTTGAAGGAGGAGGTTCTGGGCCCGTCCTTCGCGGTGAACATCGAGCCGAGGTTGTAGACCGAGGTCGCGGCGTCGAAGGAGACGCCCTTCGTGTTGCCGAAGAAGGACCCGAAACGGGTGAAATCGAGGATGCACTGCTCGAGCTTGACCTTTGGCCGTTCGCGCGCGGCGAAGGCGATGAAGTCCTTGAGTCGGTCGTACATCGCGTCTCGGTCGGGCTCGGCCTCGCCGTAGGAGAAGGAGCGCGGCGAGCCGGCGGGCGGCGGCGGCGCGACCGCGTTGGCCGGGTCCGGCTCCGCGCTCGCCGCGAGGGCCAGGGCCTGGCGCGCCGCCTCGCGCACCGAGGCGGGATCGACCTTGTTGAGCGAGACGGCGCCCTTCCGCCCGCCCGAGTAGGCGACGAGGGCGAGTTGGGCGTTGCGCGTCGTGCGGAAGAGGCTGAGCTCCCCCGAATCGACGTTGAGTTCGCTCTTGTCGGAAAGCGAGAGGGAGACCTGGGCCTCGTCCGCGCCCGCGGCGCGGAGCTCCTCGAGAGCGAGGTCGACGATCTTGTTTCCATCCATGGCTAGCGCCCTCCCACGTTGATGCGGCAGCGGACGGCGGGGCCGCCCATGCCGACCGGAATCATCTGCTTCTTGCCGCACATGCCGCCGCAGCTCCAGACCATGTCGTCGGAGAGGGCGGAGACGGTCTTCAGCATGTCGAAGGCCACGCCGGAGATGGTCGTGTCCTTGAGCGCCCGGCCGAGCTTGCCCTTCCGGACTTCGTAGCCCTGGACGACGCCGAACATGAACTCGCTCGTCGAATCGGCCTGGCCGTTGCTCGACTTCATGAAGTAATAGCCCTCGTCGAGGCCCGCCAGCATGTCCTCCAGCTTGCTTTTCCCCGGCAGGATGGCGGTGTTCCGCATGCGCACGAGGGGCTCGTCGGAGAACGCGAAGGCGCGCGCGTTGCCCGTCGTCTCCTGGCCGAGCTTTTCCGCCGTCTCCTTGTTGTGCATGAAGGAGCAGAGGACGCCGTCCACGATGAGATAGGCGTCGCGCGCCTCCGTGCCCTCGTCGTCGGTCCAGAGGGGCACCGGGCAACGCCGCCCGAGCGCGTCGTGCGCGAAGTCCGCGAGCGTGACGAGTTCGCTCGCCACCCGCTTGCCGAGATTGTCGCCCGCGAC
>DAINBW010000136.1:0-6947 GCA_036732745.1 Spirochaetales bacterium
GAGGGCCAAGGCCGCCGCGAAGGCCGGCGAGGGGCCGCGGCGACGCCGGGCCCGGCCGCCAGGGTCTCGCGGACCCGGCAAGTCCGGCAATCCCGGGGGGCGGTTCATCCGGCGACCCCGCCGTCCAGCGGAGCCAGCTGGACGGAGACGCTCGTGCCGTCCCCTCCCGTCGCGACCTCGGCGACCCCGCCCGCCTGCATCGAAAGAAAGCGGATGAGCTCGCATCCGAGGCTCGTCGGCTTTTCCAGGTCGAAGTCGCCGGCAAGGCCCCGCCCGTCGTCGGCGACGGTGAGCCGGGGTCCGCGGCCGGAGTCCCGGAAGCTTATCCCGATCTCCCCGCGGCGCCCCTCGGGAAAGGCGTGGATGAAGGCGTTGGTCATGAGCTCGTTGAGGACGAGGCCGAGGGGCACGGCCTTGTCGAGGGGGATCTCGATCGGCTGGGCGTCGATCTTGACGACGATGCCGCGCTCCCGGCCGCGATAGGCGGCGTCGAGCCGCTCGGCCATCGCGCGGAGGTAGTCCGCGAAGTCTATGCGGCTGTAGTCGGCGCTCTCGTAGAGCTTCTCGTGGATGAGGGCCATGCTCCGGATCCGGTTTTCGCTTTCCATGAGGGCCTCGCGCGCCGATTCGTCGCGGACGCTGCCGGCCTGGAGCGACAGCAGGCTCGAGACGATCTGGAAGTTGTTCTTGACGCGGTGGTGGACTTCCTTGAGGAGGACTTCCTTCTCCGCGAGGCTTCGCCGGAGCCGCGACTCGGCCTCGCGCTTCTCCAGGAGAAGGGCCCAGGAGCGGAGCGCCTTGGCCGCCTGCAGCGGCATGGACGCGAAGCTTTCCGGGCTCTTGACGACATAGTCGAGGGCGCCGCGCTTGATCGACTCGGCGGCGATGGATTCGGAGCCGTGGCTCGTGAGCACGAGGCAGGGCCGCGAGGGGCCCGACTCAGGATCGCCGATGAGCTCCAGGCCCTCGCCGTCCGGCAGCCGGAAATCGACGATGAGGAGGTCGAAGGTTTCGCTTTCGAGGCGGCCGCGGGCCTCCGCCAGGCTGTTGGCGCGATGGAGGCTCCAGGACCCCGCGGCGCCCGGGGCGCGGGAGAAGGAACGCGCCATGAGCTCGGCGTGGGCCTCGTCGTCCTCGACGAGCAGGATCCGCGTGGCCACGCGCGCCTAGCCCCGCGCCGGGACGCGGTTCACGTCGAACCAGTAGCAGCCGAGCTTGTCCAGGATCGCCGCCAGGCTCCGGGCGTCGAGCGGCTTGACCACGTAGGAATTCGCGTGCCGGCCATAGGCGCCCTCGACGTCGTCGGCCGCCGCCGAGGAACTGAGGATGACGACGGGAATGCTCCGCAGCTCCTCGCTGGCCTTGATCCGGCGCAGGACCTCCATGCCGTCGATCTTGGGGAGGCGGAGGTCGAGAAGGATGAGCTCCGGCGGCCAGTCCGCGTCGGCGGCGGGGCGCGAGGCGCCGGCCTCGAGCCAGTCCAAGGCGGCTTCGCCGTCGCCGAGGCGCTTTATCCTGAGCTTTCGGCCCCGATCCTCGAGGCAGCGGGAGACGAGTTCGGCGTGGTCGTCGTTGTCCTCGACGAGGAGGATCCGGTGCGTGTCGGCGTGTGCGCTGTGCATGGCTGCTCCGGCTCCAGTGTAATCCAGCCGGGGCGCTTTGGGAACGTCCTTCCGCGCCCGGGCCGGATTTCCCCGGGCCGTTATTTCGAGAGGCGCTCCACGACGACCCGCCCGGCGGTCTTGTCGAGGCGGAAGCGGCAGGCCTTGAGCGGCTCCTCCACGACGACGCTGACGCGGCAAATCTCCACGACGGCGCCGGGATAGACGTCGCCGGTAACCTCGACCTGGGCGTTCTCGTCGGCGTCCAGGGCCAAGAGGAGGCGGCCGATGATGCCCGAAAGCTCCACGATCGAACGGTCGAGCGCCTCCTTGAGCCGCTCGATGCCCTTGCCCGGCGCCGCGGCCGAGGCTTCCTTCGCCTTTTTCGCCTTGAAGGCCAGGACTCGCAGGCGTTCGTTGGCCTGGTCGAGCTGTTGCTGCACGGTGAAATCGGTGCCCGCGTGGACCATGGTGCGCTGGTGCGCCTCGTTGCCGAGGCGGCCGCAACGCAGGCCGTGGACCGTGTAGAGCTCGCCGCCCATGAGAACGCCCTTGTCGCCGAGGTCCAGCTTGCCGAGCGTGTAGAAGCGGCAGCCGACGACGGCCGAGGCGACATGCGCGTTGCCGCGCACGGCAACCTTGCAGTTCTGGATGAATTTCGACTTGAGCTCGCCGCCGACCCGCACCTGGCCGCCGCGCCGGCCGATGATGCCCTGGGCGCAGAGCAGGTCCTTTTTCGCGTTGACGTCGAAGGCGTCCAGGGTGTCCTTGCAGACGACGCTGCCCCCGGACCAGACCTTGAAGCCGTCGCCGACCCGGCCCTCGATGACGACGTCGCCGGGAAAGACGATGTGGCCCGTGTGATAGTCGACGTCGCCCTTGACGATGAGGATCTCCTCGACGTCGAGCCGGTCGCCGTTGACCGCGAGGAGCCCGTCGACGGAGGCTTCGATCCCGCCTTCGACGCGGGCGCAGTTCTTGCCGGGGAGCATGTTCTCCACCGAGCGGCGCGCGAAGCCCGTCTCGCGGCCGCGGACGTCCATGCCCGCCTTGCCGACGATCCGCGCCCGCGTCCGCGCCAGGAGTTCCCCCTTCTTGACGATGGCGAGGGAACTGAGCTCGCGGTAATCGACGCGGAGCGCGCCGTCCGGCACGACGGGGCCGTTCCTGCGGAAGCGCGGCTCCAGCGCCGCGTGCTCGGGAACCTCGTCCTCCGGCCTCGAGCCGCGCGCCACGACGAAATCGCGCAGGGGCTTCCGTTCCGTGTTGCAGCGGAAAACCGCGTCGGAGATCTCGTCCCAGAGGATGCCGCTCGTTACGCCGAGGCCCGCGAGGAGCTCGCGGATGCCGTCCGGCTGGAGGGGCTTGCCTTCGCCCACGGGGGGGTAGAGGAGGGCGAGGGCCGACATGCCGTCCTCGGCGATCGTGATCTCGGCGAAGCCGTCGTTCACCCCGCCCTGGCCGCGATAGGAAAAGCCTCCCTCGAGCTCGACGGAGGGCGCGGCCGCCTCGGCCGGACCGGCCGCCCCGGCCGGGCTCGTCGCCCCGGCGGCGCGCGCCTCCGGCGTCGCGGAGGCGGGAGAAGGACTGGCGGCCGCGCCGGGCTCGGCGACGGGCTTTTCGGCTTCGTTCATTCGCTACCTCGGGAATCGGGTCGCTCCCCGCCGACGGGGCGCTCGCGGAGCGGTTCTGGGCTTTCGGTGCGGATTCCCCTATCAGTATCGGTCTTTTTCTCCTTCGAATCGAGCGGGAGAAGCCGGGTCTTTTACCCGCCCTTGCGCGGAGCGAGAAAATATGTAATTATTGTCGGACATCCTGTATGTTCATTCATTTCTGGAGCCCCGCATGAAGGAACGCCTCGAGCGTCTCAAGGCCGTCCGCGCCATCATCAAGACCAACCGGATCGATTCACAGGAAAAACTCCTCCAGCTCCTCAGCGAGGCCGGCTTCAACGTCACGCAAGCGACCCTTTCGCGCGACCTCAAGTTCCTCAAGGTCGGCAAGGTCTCCGACGGCCACGCCGGCTACTACTACACCGTCCCCTCCGACGAGGAGCGGCGCGAGTCCGAGCGCCACTACATCCAGGACTTCCTGCGCGGCTACGTCTCCATCGACTTCAACCAGACGACGGCCGTCGTCCGCACCTTCTCGGGGCATTCCGATTCCGTCTCCCTCGCGATCGACAACATGGGCCTCGAGGAGGTCCTCGGCACCATCGCCGGCCGCGACAACGTCGTCTTCGTGGCGCTCCGCGAAGGCGTGACGGGCGACGAGTTCATCGCCGCCATGAAGAGGAAGGTGCCCGACCTCGAGGTCGACTGAGCGGCCTTCCGCCCGTCCCGACCGACACGCAAGCCCCCCGGAATCGGGGGGCTTGCCGTTGCTAGGCCTTCTTGGTCCGTGACTCCCTGAATTGGCGGTGCTCCTCGCCCACGTGCTCGAGGAGGTCTGCGAGCTTCCATTCAAGGTTCGTGGGCGTGCTCATCGCGAAGGCGGCGTCGGCCGCCGACGGCAGGGCGGCCTTCACGGCGCGCATCACCGCGCGCGCCTCCTCCGGATCGAATCCATGCAGTACGACGATCTTCTGTTCCATGCCCGCGAGTGTAGGCCTCGGGCCCGCGCGCGCGCAAGGCCCGCGGGCGTTTTGCCCGCGCGCGGGGCCCGGCCGCGTATGGCCGGCACGCGCGGCCCGGCCGAGCTGCCCGGCCGCGCCGCGCGGCCTTGCCGCGGGCCTCGCCTCGATAGTACCTTTCCAGCAAACGAAAGGACGCCATGGACTACGACAAGTACACGCTGAAGGCCCAGGAGGCCGTGCAGGACGCTTCGGGCGAGGCCCGCAAGCGCGATCATTCCCAGGTCGAGCTCGAGCATCTCCTCCTCGCCCTCCTCCGCCAGGAGGAAGGGGTCGTCCCCGCCCTTGTCGACCGCGTCGGCGCGGACCGCGGCGCCTTGGAGGCCGAGCTCGAGGCGGCGCTCGCGCGGAAGCCCAAGGTTTTCGGCGAGGCCGCGCAGGTGTATCTTTCGCCCGCGGCCTCCAAGGCCCTCGCCAAGGCGGAGGCCGAGTCGGCCGCCCTCAAGGACGAATACGTCGCCGCCGAGCACATCCTCCTCGCCATGTCCGCGGAGGAGGGGCCGATAGGCGATTCCCTGCGGCAGCGCGGCCTCACCAAGGCGAGCATCCTCGAGGCCCTGAAGAGCGTGCGCGGCAACCGCCGGGTAACCGACCAGGAGGCCGAGGAGAAATACCGCGTTCTCGAGCGCTACTGCCGCGACCTCACCGCCCTCGCGCGCTCGGAGAAGCTCGATCCCGTCATCGGCCGCGACGAGGAGATCCGCCGCGTCATGCAGGTCCTCTCGCGCCGCACCAAGAACAATCCCGTCCTCATCGGCGAGCCCGGCGTCGGCAAGACCGCCGTCGTCGAGGGCCTCGCCCGCCGCGTCGTCGCGGGCGACGTGCCCGACTCCCTGAAGGGCCGCAAGCTCCTCGCCCTCGACCTCGGCGCCCTCGTCGCCGGCTCCAAGTTCCGCGGCGAGTTCGAGGAGCGCCTCAAGGCCGTCATCGAGGAGATCCAGAAGTCCGACGGCCGGGTCATCCTCTTCATCGACGAGCTCCACACCCTGGTCGGCGCAGGCGCGGCCGAGGGCGCGATGGACGCCGCCAACATCCTCAAGCCCGCCCTCGCCCGCGGGGAGCTCCGCTGCATCGGCGCGACGACCCTCGACGAGTACCGCAAGCACATCGAAAAGGACGCCGCCCTGGAGCGCCGCTTCCAGCCCGTGCTCTGCGCGGAGCCCTCGGTGGAGGACTCCATCGCCATCCTCCGCGGCCTCAAGGAGCGCTACGAGGTCCACCACGGCGTCCGCATCCGCGACGAGGCCCTCATCGCCGCCGCGACCCTCTCCGACCGCTACATCACGAGCCGCTTCCTCCCCGACAAGGCCATCGACCTCGTGGACGAGGCCGCGAGCCGCCTCAAGATGGAGATCGAGAGCCAGCCGACCGCCCTCGACAAGACCGAGCGCCGGCTCCTCCAGCTCACGATAGAGCGCCAGGCCCTCCAGAAGGAGACCGACCCCGCCTCCATCGAACGACTGTCGCGCCTCGAGAAGGAGATCGCCGAGCTGTCCTCCTCGCGGGACGCGATGCGCCTGCGCTGGGAAGGCGAGAAGGCCAAGATCGAAAGCATCCGCGCCCTCAAGCAGCGCCTCGAGGAGCTCAAGGTCGAGGGCGATCGCTGGGAGCGCGAGGGCAACCTCGCCAAGGCGGCCGAGGTGAAGTACGGCAAGATCCTCGAGGCGCAAAAGCGCCTCGACGAGGTGACCCAGGCGATGAAGGAGGAGCCCGAGGACTCGCGCCTCCTGCGCGAGGAGGTGTCCGAGGAGGACATCGCCCGCGTCGTCTCCACCTGGACCGGCATCCCCGTCTCCAAGATGCTTTCGAGCGAGGCCCAGAAGTACCTCGAGCTCGAGGCCCTCCTCGAGAAGCGCGTCGTGGGCCAGGACGCCGCGGTCAAGGCCGTCGCCGACTCGATCCGCCGCAACCGCGCGGGCCTCTCCGACCCGAACCGGCCCCTGGGCTCCTTCCTCTTCGTCGGGCCCACGGGCGTCGGCAAGACCGAGCTCGCCAAGGCCCTCGCGGAGTTCCTCTTCAACGACGAGAAGTCGCTGACCCGCATCGACATGAGCGAGTACATGGAGAAGCACTCGGTGAGCCGCCTCATCGGCGCGCCCCCGGGCTACGTGGGCTACGACGAGGGCGGCCAGCTGACGGAGGCCGTCAGGCGCCGGCCCTACTCGGTGGTGCTCTTCGACGAGATCGAAAAGGCCCATCCCGACGTGTTCAACGTCCTCCTCCAGCTCCTGGACGACGGCCGCCTGACGGACGGGCAGGGCCGGGCGGTGGACTTCAAGAACGCCATCGTCATCATGACGAGCAACATCGGCTCCGACCTCATCCTCGAGGCCAAGGACATGAAGGAAGTGAAGGCGGGCATCGCGGCCCTCCTCAAGGGCAGCTTCAAGCCCGAGTTCCTGAACCGCATCGACGAGACCGTCGTCTTCGAGCGGCTCGGCAAGGACCGCATCCTCGCGATAGTCGACATCCAGCTCAGACGCCTCGCGGAGCGCCTCGCCGCGCGGAAGATCCGCGTCGAGGTGAGCCCCGCCGCCAAGGCCCTGGTGGCCGACGCGGGCTACGACCCGCACTACGGCGCCCGACCCCTGAAGCGCGCGATCCAGGGCCTCCTCCAGGATCCGCTCGCCGCGGGCATCCTCTCGGGGCGCTACAAGGAGGGCGACGCGATCCGCGTCGAGACCAAGGCGGGCGAGCTCGCCTTCGAGTCCGCG
>DAINBW010000137.1:0-6935 GCA_036732745.1 Spirochaetales bacterium
CCGCCGGCCGCGGCGAGGGCCGCCTCGAAGCGACGGCGGGAGGGGAAGAAGGCGAAGCTCCGGGCCGCCGTCGCGGAGGCGATCGTCGTCCGGCGGTAGCGGGCGCTCCCGCCTCCCACCGCCGCCTCTTCCAGGGTGAAGCGATCGGAGGCGGCAAGGGCGAGCCGCCAGGGCGAGAGCCCGAAATCGAGGTCGACGGCCAGGTTGGCGGCCTTCGGCCCCCAGGCGTACTGCGCGGAGGCCGTCCAGGAAAGCCGTTCGGCGATGTCGGCGCCGGCGAGGATGAGCCCGGCGGAACCGAAATCGCTCGACAGGGTCGGGATCCGGAAGACGCGGAGCGCCAGCGGCAGGAGGGGAGCCGGTTCCTCGACGAAGGCGGCGGCCGCGGCCGCCTGCCCGCCCTCCGCCCCGGCCACCTCCCCGGCCACCTCCCCGCGCGGCGCGAAGGCCGCCGGGCGCCAGGAGGCCGGCGCCGCGGCCAGGGCCAGGGCGGGATTCCCCTCCGGCCCCTCCGCGTAGCGGCAGGGATACTCGCCGTCGGCGAAGCGGCCGAGGTAATACAGGCCTTCCCTCGTCGCCTGCGGCAGGTGGACGCCCCCGGACAGCTCGGCCTCCTGCCTGAGGAGGAGCGGCGCCCCGGCGCCGGGGCCGGCGGTGCCGGCGGGGTTGTCGGGGCCGGCGGCCGCGGCGCCGTCCGAGGCTCCGGCCGCCGCGCCGCTCCGCGCGCCCGGTCCGCCTTCGACAAGGCGCGTTAGGCGATAGAGTCCGCGCCCCCGCGCCTCGGCGAAGGCGATGCCGCCCTCGCCGACGGAAAGGTAGCGCGCCCAGGAGAGGCCTCCCGGCGCGTCCAGGACGGAGAGGCTTCCGTCCGCGAGGTCGAGCCGGGCCAGGTCGACGATGCCGCGGTCGCGCGCGAGGAAGTAGACGAGGCGGCCGTCGGCGCTCCCCGGGTCGCCGAAGGAGAGATCCCCGGCGCCGCGGAGCAGGGTCCGCCGCCTGCCCTCGGCGATGAGGACGAGATCGGTCCTGAAGGCCTCGTAGGCGACGGCGACGATGGGATAGCCCGCGCCCGCCTCCGACGCTCCCGTGCCCGCGCCCGCCGGGCCCGCGTAGGCTGCCTCGCCGAGGCCGCGCAACTCCGCGCCGACGAAGGCGCCGCGGCCGAGGTCGTATTCGCGGACAAAGAGCCGCGGGAAGGCGCCTTCCCGGCGGATCGCGGATACGAGGAGGCGGCGGCCGTCCGGAGAAAGGGAGAGGCGGCTCACGGAGCCGTCGGCGGCGAAGAGCCTTCGGCTTCGGCCCGTGGCCCCGTCCCTGACGAGGACCGCGCCGCGGTTCGCGTCCGCCCAGTAGAGCTTCCCGTCGCCGGCCGCCATCGCGGTGATGAAGCCCGGCCGCGCGGCGAGGCGCCTGGTCGCCATGACGACCGGCTCGGTGATCGCTTCCGCCTCGAGGAAGGCCTCCCAGGCCTCGTCGAGGCGGAAGCCGTAGGCCGCGCGGAAGGCCCCTTGGCCGAAAAGCCCGCCCTCGATCCCGGCGAAGGGGTCGCCCTTCGCGAACTCCGCCCAGAGCGCCGCGTAGGCGCCGCGGCCGTGGCGCGAGGCGAGCCAGGAGGAAAAGTAGCCGCCATATACGTAGGGAGCGGCGCCGAAGGGGTAGCGGTCCAAGGCGCCCGCGGCCTGCCAGAAGCCCGGCGCCTCGCCCTCCAGAAGGGCTTGACGGAGGAGGCCGCCCGAGCGCGGATCGGCCGCCCGGCCGAAGCCCCCGGCGCTTTCCACCGCCACGGCCGAGCCTTCGATGAGGGAGGGCGGCGCCGCGAGGAAGACCGGCGCGGCCGGGTCGCCGAAGAGAAGGGCCGCGGCTTCCCAGGGCGGGGCGCGTCGGGTCAGGAGCAGGGCATGGGTCAGTTCGTGGAGGAAGAGCTTTTCCAGGCCGTCGTCGAAGGCGCCCAGATCGCCGTCTATCGGGACCGGCGCGGCGTGGAGGACGATCCGGTCGGAGGGGTAGGGCGTAAAGAAGCCGTTCACAGCCTCGACGTCGTCGCCGAGCAGCAGGGGAAAGCGCCGCGGGCGCTCGACGCCGAGCTCCCGGGCCAGCCGGTCCCGGTGGCCGTCGGCGAAGGAGGCCAGGCGGAGCGCCTCCGCCCGCAGCGAGGCCGGGTAATGGATGTCGAAGTATTCGGTGGCGATCAGGAAGAGTCCCCGCCCGGGGGCAATGAGCTGGCCCGTCGCCTGCGCGGCGCCGAGAGTCAGCAGCGCGGCCGCGAGGATCGGCGCGAGGCGGCGGGAAGGGGGCTTGGACAAGCGTGCGCTCCTGCGGGACCGATCCGGCTCGACGAAGAGGGCCCCGGCCATCGGATAGTCCGATTTTCCCGGGGCCCTGTCAAGGCGGGCGGAGTCGGCTCCGCCCCCCCCGCGCGGCTAGTCCTTGTGGTGGGCTTTTTCGTCGACGGTGAAGCGGGTGACGAGCTCCTTGAGCTGGCGGACCGAGTCCGAGTTCCGCGTCCCCGCCTCGGCGATCGCCTCGGCCGCCTTGAAGATCTCGGTGATGCCGATCGTGATCTCCTCCATGCCGATCTTCGTGTCCGCGGAAATGCCGGAAACGCGGTCGAGGGCCTGGGAAATCGCGCCGACGCGCTCGTTCATCTCGCGGGAGGAGCCCTTGACCTCCTCGGTCGTCTCGATGAGGGAGCCGAGTGCCTCGAGGATCTGCTGGGCGCCGATGGACAGCTCCTGGGTCGCGTTGCGCATTTCGGACATGCTCTGCGACACGTCCTTGATCTGGTCGACGATGCGGCTGAAGACCTCGCCCGTCTTGGCCGTGCTCGATTCGGAGACCTTGATGTATTCGGCGACCTCGCCGAGGGAGTCGGTGATCGCGCGGGCGCTCTCGGCGCTCGATTCGGCCAGGTTGCGGATCTCGTCCGCGACGACGGCGAAGCCCTTGCCGAAGTCGCCGGCGTGGGCGGCCTCGATGGCGGCGTTCATCGCGAGGAGGTTCGTCTTGGAGGCTATGTCCTGGATGATCTGGATCATCTCCATGATGACGCTCGCGGAGTCGGCGACCTTCTTGATGACCTGCTCCGTCTCCTCCATCTCGGACTGGCCGTCCAGGGCGGTCGCCTCGAGCTCGTTGGCGATGCGGAGCTTTTCCTCGGAGGCCTTGGCGATGTTGGCGATCGAGGCGCTCATCTCCTCGATGCTGGCGCTCGATTCGGTGATCGCGGCGGCCTGGGCCTGGATCAGCTCGGCCAGGCGGGAGATGAAGTCCTTGACGTCGCCCGCCGAGCGGGTGCTCGCCGAGACTTCCGTGTCGAGGAGGACGATCTTGTTCTTCATGCCTTCCGTGTTGGCGCGGATCTCGTGGAGGCTCGCGGCCGTCTCCTCCGAGCTCGAGGCGAGCTCCTCGGAGATGCGGTTCGCGTTTTCCGTGACGCCGCGGACCTCGGCGACCATGCCCTCCAGGGTGCCGATGAAGTCGTTGAAGAAGCCGGCGATGCGGCCGATCTCGTCCTTGGACCTGGCGTCGGCGCGGACGGTGAGGTCGCCGGTGGCCGCCTGCTGGAAGGCCGTGACGTAGCCGCCGATGGGCTTCATCACGAGGCGGATGACGAAGAAGAGGCCGAGGCCCAAGACGAGCATCACGCCGAGGGTGAAGCCGCCGACGTTGAGCTGGGCCTTCGCCGCGTCCTTTTCCGCCTTGGCGAGGGAATGGATGATCTCGAAGGCGCCGTGCACCTCGCCGGTCTTCCAGCCTTCCTTGACGCCGCCGACGGCGTCCTTTTCTCCCGCGGGATCGCCGTGGCAGAAGAGGCATTCGGGCGTGAGCTTTATCGGACGGAAATAGCGGATCTGTCCCTTTTCGAAGCTCGTGTATTCCTCGAGCTCCCCGGATTCGAGCTTCTTGAGGACCTCGATCTCGATGCCCGCGGGTTCGTTGGCCGGATTGCGCGGGGAAAACTTGGGCACGCGGAACTCGTAATCGTTGGCCTCGGCGTTCTTGGCCGCGACCTCGATGGCGGTGATGATCGGCACGGCCTTGACGAGACGCTCCCGGTCGCCGGTCTTGGCGAGCTCCTCGAGGTTCGTGATGACGCCGGACGCGAGCCGATCGGCCATCGCGTCGCGCGTGGCCTCCGCCGTCATCACGATGCCACGGCTCTTTTCCAGGATCCCGAAGGCCGCGAGGGAGGCTATGTCCTTTATATAGAGGGCCGCGATGACCAGGGCGATCGTGACGATGCCGGCCATCGCGAGGCCGAGGATCTTGAACTTGAGGCTGAGATCTCGCAGATGCATTGCCGCTCCTTGCCGGGACTTTCTCCCATAGTATAGGACCCGGGCCCGCCTTCCCGCAAGCGAAGCGGCCCCATCGAGGGGAAGAAGCGCGGAAAAAAAGTATTTCTGTAGACGACGCCGCGCCGTTCCGATACAAAGTAGAAGGCCCGCGGTCCCTTCCCTCAGGAGGGGCCTTGGCGCCTCCTTGGGTCGGCCGTCGAGCCGCGCTTGAACGCAATGGGGAAAGGGAGAGGGCGGGAACCGCATGACGGTCGGTCAAAAAGCCAGCGTAAGCCTACTCGTCTCCGTCCTCCTCTTCGCGGGGCTGTCCGTCGCTGCGTTCTCGGGCCTTTTCGACGTCATTGAGACCCGTTTCTACAATCCGACGATCACGGCCGCGTACGAGAAATCCCTCGCGTCGGTCGCCGAGGCCTCCGACCTCTATCACGGCCTCAACATCGAACGTTTCGGCGCCGTCCTCGAACGGGAGGCTGTCCGGCGGAGCTTTTTGCCGAACCTGAGCGCGGAGGACTCCTTCGACCGCGCCAACGCCTTCGGCAAGCTCCAGGAGGAAACCCAGGGCCTCGCCGGCATGCGCCTCCTGGATTCCGGCGGCAAGCGCATCCACTACTCGAGTCTTCCGGGTGATATCGTTTCCCGCAAAGATCTCGAAATTCTCTACCGCAACTACGGCGAGCCGGGCGATCCACCCTATACCGCCCTGGCCGCGCCCGCCGACTCGCCCGGCCTCGTTCGCCTCGATCCCGAGGCGGGCCGTTTCGTCTATTCGCTCCCCTTCCGCGACAGCTTCGGCGTCTACCGCGGCACCGCGGTCTTCTTTGTCTCGCAAAGCGGCCTCGTCAGCCAGCTCCTCAAGTCCGGGCTGCTTTCGGTCGGCGACGACGCCCTGCCGGCAGGCGAACGGGGCATCATCTTCCGGGCTCCCGTCCCCGGCCGCCGGATCCTGGCCGCCCGCACCGCCGAGCTCTGGACCGCGGGCATCCCCCCGGGCCCCCTTCCCCTCACCGGCGGCGACGGGGTGGATCCCCTCATCCTTTTTTCGCGGAACACGACCCGCGCCGGCAACGTGGGCCTCCTTGTCCCCGCTTCCGCCTTCGCCTTCCCCGCCTCGATGAAGTGGCTCCTCCTCGGCTCCTTCTTCGTGACCGCGTACCTTCTCGTATTCCTCCTCCTCAACCTGCGGCAGGACCGGATGGCCGTCCTCTCCGACCGCATCAAGCGTTTCCAGATAACCCTGCTCGAGGAATACCTCGACAACAAGGCCGATCTCGATTTCGACCGCTGGCGCCGCGAGCTCGAGGCCCGCCGCGCCGAGGTGCGCGGGGAAATCAAGAAAAACGTCGGAAAGACCCGGAAAGGCCGCGAGGTCGAGATCGACGAGCTGATCGACAAGAGCTGGGACGAGATTCTCGCCGTGCTCGGCCGCCGTTCCGAGGCCGAGGCCCTCGGCGGACCGGGACTCAACGTCAAGGAAGTCGAGCGCCTCATCGCCGCCGCCCTCAAGAGCGGCACCTTCGTCCTCCCGCCCGTCGCCGTCGCTCCCGCCGCGGAAGCCCCCCGGACTCCCGCAGCGCCGCGGCCCGTCGCTCCCAAGGCCAGTCCCGCCCTCCAAGCCGCCCCGCCGCAAGCCGCCGCAAGCGCCGAGGCCGAGGAGCTCGAGGAGCTCGAAGAGCTTGAGGAAATGGAGGAGGCCGTCGAGGAGGCGGAAGTTCTCGAAGAGGCCGAAGCCGTCGAGGAAGCCGAGGCGGTCGAAGAGGCGGAAGTCCTTGAAGAGGCCGAGGCGGTCGAAGAGGCCGAGGCGGTCGAAGAAGCCGAGGCCGTCGAAGAAGCTGAAGCGGTCGAAGAGGCCGAGGCCGTCGAAGAGGCCGAAGCCGTCGAAGAAGCTGAAGCCGTCGAAGAGGCGGAAGTCCTCGAAGAAGCTGAAGCCGTCGAAGAGGCCGAAGCCGTCGAGGAGGCTGAAGCCGTCGAAGAGGCCGAGGCTGTCGAAGAGGCCGAAGCCGTCGAAGAGGCGGAGGTCCTCGAAGAACTCGAAGAGATTGAGCCTGCCGAGGACGAGGCGGCCGCCGCGGCCGCGGCGACGATGGCCTTCCCCTTCGGCGGCCCCTTCCCGAGCGAGGAAATAGTTTCTTTCGGCGATCTCCGCGCGGCCTCGGCCCGGGCGCTCGAACTCGCCCGGAACGAGGACGACGACATTCCCGTCATCCCCGAGTCGAGCGGCCTCGAGCTTGCGGATGAAGCCGACATTTCCGACATCATCGGCTTCATCGAGGTCGACGACCTCGGCAAGACCGATTACTTCGGCCTCGCCGGCGCCGCGACGCGAGAGGCCGCCGAGGCGCGCAAGATCCTCACCTTGGAGGAGGAGCTCGAGGAAGTGCCCGAGCTCGCCGCCGTGGAGGAAGCCGAGTTCGTCGCCGGAATGGCGGAGTCCGCCGTCCTCGAGCCGGCGGCTCCCGAGGAAGGGGGCGAAAGCGCACCGGCCACGAACGAACTCGATACCTTCGAGGAGCTGGAGTACGAACTCCTGCTCGGCTCCCTCGACCTTTCCTCCCTGGCGCAATGGGAAGAGGGCCCCGCGGGCCACGAGGAAATCGACGCGACCCGTTCCGACTTCGCGCCGGCATCCTTCATCGAGGC
>DAINBW010000138.1:0-6911 GCA_036732745.1 Spirochaetales bacterium
TACTGCAAGACGGCGCGGTCTACCATGTGACGGCGCGGGCGAACCGCCGCGAGCCGATCCTCGATCCCTCGGCCGTAAAGGAATTGTTTCTCGAGGTCGTGGCGCGCGCGAAGCGGAAATACGATTTCCGGCTTGGCAACTTCTGCGTCATGGGCAATCACGTGCATTTCATCATTCGGCCCGGTGCGGGAGAATGCCTTTCCTCGATCATGCGATGGATATTGGGCGTGTTTGCGATGGCCTACAACCGGCTTCGCGGCCTGAGCGGCCACGTGTGGGGGCAACGCTTTTATTCGCGGGTCGTGTCGGGCTTTTTCGATTACGTACGCATGTTTTCCTATTTGGACGGGAATCCGGTCGCGGCCGGCCTCGTGCCGAATGGAAGGGAGTGGCGTTTCGGAGGCTTGTGGCATGATCGTGCCGGATGCCGCCGCGTCGTGGGAGCTCCTCCCGAATGGATCCTTCTCCTCTTCCCCGAGCATGGATCCCTGGCCTTGCCGCTCCCGCCGAAGACGCGGTAGCGGCGGGAGCGGCAAGGCGACGTGGAAGCCCTGGCGAGGCGCGCGGCGCCGCCTTCGCTTCCCGTCGCCTCTGGCCGAGGCTAGCCTCGGTTGCCCTTCGGCTTCGTGGCGCGGAGGATCAGGTTGAGGGCGATGCCCCAGATGGCGGCGGTGGCGATTGCGGGGAGCTTGGCGCCGAAGACCGGGATCATGCCGCCGGGGAAGGCGAAGGAGCCGCCGAGTCCGATGATGAGGATGGTGGCGATCACGGCGAGGCCGCGGTTGTCGAAGAGGTCGACCTTGCGCTCGACCATGATCCCGACGCCCTGGACGGCGATGACGCCGAAGAGGTAGACGGAGAGCCCGCCGATGACCGCGCCGGGGACGGTGTTGATGGCCGCGGAGAACTGGCCGAGGAAGCTCACGAGGATGGCGAGGACGGCGGTGGCTATGAGGACGGGAACGGAGAAGACGCGGGTCACCGCCATCGTGGAGATGTTTTCGCCGTAGTTCGTGCCGGCGGGGCCGCCGAAGAGGGAGCTTACGATGTCGCCGACGCCGTCGCCGATGAGGTTCCGTCCGAGCCGGTTCGAGATCGCGTACTTCTTCTCGCCGCGGCGCTCCGCCAGCTTGTTGACGTAGAGGTCGATCTGGTAGAGGTGGGCGGTCGACTCGGGGATGGTGGCGATGGCGATCGGCATGATCGCGGCGACCGCCGCCCAGGAGGGGATGGGCAGGGTGAAGTGCGGGGTCTGGATGGTCGCGGCCGCGGCCACCGGCGCGAAGTCGATGAGGCCGAAGGCGAGGGCCGCGAGATAGCCGGCGGCGATGCCGATGAGGACGGGCAGCTGGCCGAGGAAGCCTTTCAGGAAGACCGAGGCCGCCATCGTGACGACGAGGGTGACGAGGGCGAGCGCCCAGTTTTGGGCGGCGCCCTGCATCGCGGTGCCGGCCAGTGAGAGTCCGATCACGATGGCGATTGGGCCGGTCACCTCGGCGGGGAGGATCTTGTCCATCTTGTCGTGGCCGAAGCGGTCGATGAGGAAGCCGGCGAGGATGGAGACGAGGCCCGAGAGGATGATGCCGAACTGGGCCTGGCCGATGAGCGAGTCGGGCGCGAGCGCGCCGAACTCGCGGGCGCCGGTCAGGGAGACGATGGCGGCGATATAGGAGAAGGACGATCCATAGTAGAGCGGGATCTTGCCGCCCGTCACGAGGATGAAGGAGAGCGTCGCCAGGCCCGACGCGAAGATGGTGGTGCTGACGTGGAAGCCGGTCAGGAGCGCCACGAGGATGGTCGCCGGGAACATGACGATGAACTGCTGCAGGGCGAAGAGGACCAGGCGGCCGAAGCCCGGCGCCTCGTCGGGCAGGAGTCCGTCCTTGTCGTCGCCGTAGCGGAAGCCCAGCATTCTCCAGAATCCCTTTTTCTCGCTCATGTTCGCTCCTTGGGGCCGACGGGCCCGCGTGCCGATGGGCACAAAAGGCATAAAAAAAGGACCGTCCGAAAGGACGGTCCCCAATGGGTGACAATGGCGTCGAAGCGCCGTAGGCCCCCGCGCCGGGGGGAAACGGAGCCGACCCTCCGTCGGGGGAGGGCTACGAGGGCAGGGCGCCAAGGCGCCTTCGTGCTCGTGGTCCGCATGTTGGCGGCGTGTATAGCATTCCCGGGCGCGCTTTGACAAGGGGGGCTCGAGGGCGATGCCCCGACGGGTGCCGCGCGATCCCCGCGGCCGCGCCGGGACGCCGGCGGAGCCGGCGGCGGGACGGATCAGGCGCCGCCTGTCGCGG
This sequence comes from Spirochaetales bacterium, assembly GCA_036732745.1. GTDB lineage: Bacteria > Spirochaetota > Spirochaetia > Treponematales > Rectinemataceae > JAEUJG01. The sequence continues at coordinate 2,292 of DAINBW010000138.1, forward strand.
AGCGCCGCCGATATGGTATACTTGATATCCTGATGAAGTTCCTGAAGCGCCTCGCGCCCTTCGCGGTCATCGCGCTGGCGGCTTTCCTGCTCGTGGAGTTGCCGGACATCGGTCCGGAGCGCTATACCGACCTCGCCGCCTTTTTCCGCACCGAGCTCGGCCGGCAAGCCTATTCCGGCTATGCGGTGGCGATCGTCAAGGACGGCTCCCTCCTTTATGTCGACGCCTTCGGCCGCGACGGCGCCGGGGCTCCCCTCGCCGTCGACACGCCATTGTGCATCGGCGCGCTTTCCAAGTCCTTCGCGGGATTCGCCGCCCTCTCGCTCGCCCGCGAGGGCAAGCTCGACCTCGACGCGCCGGTGCGGACCTACCTGCCGTGGTTCTCCTTCGCTTCAGGGGGGGCGGGCGGCGATGGCGCCGCCGTGACGCCGCGGCATCTCCTGTCGCATACGAGCGGGGTCTCCGACCGCGATTTCGACGATGTCCACTCGGGCGCGCTCGATCTCGATTCCGCGGTGCGCGTCCTGTCCTCCGCGGTTCCGCGGGCCGCGCCGGGAGTCGAAACCCACTACCTCAATACGGACTACCAAGCCCTCGGCCTCGTCCTCGAAAAGGCCTCCGGCCTGCCGTATGACGAACTCCTGGCCACGAGGGTCTTCGCGCCCCTCGGCATGGGCAAGAGTTCCGCCGCGCCCGGCAAGGTCTCCGGAGCCGTCCCGCCGGGCAACGGCTCCTTTTTCGGCGCGCCCGTCCCGCGTCGCCAGGCTCTCCTGCCCTTCGGCGCGCCCTCGGGGTATCTCGTTTCGACCGCCGAGGATCTCGGCCGCTATCTCGCCTTCCTCGCCGCGCCGGAAAAATACAAGAAAAAACCTCCGCTCGCCGTGAAGGCCGTGCCCGTCCTCTTCACGCCGCTCATGCCGCCGTCACCCTATGCCTTCGGCTGGCGGATCGAGGGCGAAGGCCCGGATCTCCGGGCTTCGCACGGCGGTTCGCTCGAGGCCTATTCCGCCGAGGCGGCCGTCTGGCCCGCGGAGCGGGCCGCCGTCGTCGTGGTCGCGGCGCAGAACAGCCTGCTCCAGTCCCTGGTCTCGATGCCCGCGCTCATCGAAGGCGCGCACTCCCTGATTCGCGAGGGCTCCGCCGCCCGCCCCTTGCCCCTCCAGCGGCTCTACATCCTCCTCGCCGTGACGGCGGTCGTCCACCTCCTCGTCCTGGCGCTCCAGACGGGATTCGCCCTCGGCTGGGCGCGCGACGTGCGTTGCCGCGCCGAGGCGCAAGGGGGCGAGATCGTTGTCCGTCTGGCCAGGTTCCGGGCCGTTTTCGGCGTCATCGTCCGCGGCGCCCTGTTCGCCGCGACGCCAATCGTCTTGACGGCCGTCTTCGGTCGGAGGGTGAGTTGGGCCGTCGTCTTCCAGCTGGAGCCGGGGCTCGCCGGCTGGCTGGTCGTGGCCTGCTTCTTCGGCATACTGCGCAACCTGACACGTCTGGCCTGGCTCCGCGGTCCGCGGCAGCCGGCGGGCGGGCGTTAGCCGCCGTCAGGCCTCAACCAGCCGCCGCTTCGAGAGCGGCGCGAACAGGAACCGGGCGAGCACCTTGCCGGCGCCGAGCCAGGCGATTCGGGTTCCGCTTCGCCTCGCGGCGAGGATCCGCGGCGTGAGGAAGGCTGCGACCGTTTCGGGCCTGTCCGCCAGGATGTTGAAGGCCCGCGCGCTCCTTTTCCATTTTTCCGCTCCCTCCTTCTCGCGGTTTTGCAGGATAAAGTCGGTCACCATGATGCCGGGGCTCAGGGCGCCGATTTTCACCGGCAAGGTTCCGGACGATACGCGAGCACTGTCCCCGACCGCGCTGGCTCCGACCGCGCTGTCTCCTGCCGCACTGTCCCCTGCCGCACTGTCCCCGACCGCGGCTTGACGGGCCTCGAGGGCCAAGGCGCGCCAGAGATAGGCGACTCCGCGCTTCGCCGCGCCGTAGACGGAAAGTCCCGACATGAGGCGCCCATCGGATCCGTGGCCCTCGAGGACCCAAAACCAGCCGCCGGACTCGGCAAGGGACGGGAAGGCGGCTTTCGCGGCGAACATCGGGCCGAGCAGGTCGGTGCGGACCACGCGCTCCATGTCGGAAGCGGGTATCTCCCATATCCGCCCGGGCTCCTGGTTCACGCCCGCGTTGGCGATGTAATGGTCGATCCGTCCGAGGAAAGAGCGAGCCTGGGCAAGGAGCGCCTCGGTGTCGGCAAAGGAGCCGGAATCGCCCCATCCACCGGAGACAGGCGCCGCCGGTCGGGCCTCGCGGAGCTCATGAAGGGCCTTCTCCACCGATCCAGGGCTGCTTCCGGTGATGAACACCTTGGCTCCACGGTTAAGAAATTCCCTCGCCAAGGCCTTGCCGAGGCCGCGGGTGCCGCCGGTGATCACGATGCCAAGCGTTGCCATAGCCGCTCCTTGCCGCCTCTCGCGCTCGCTGCGCGGCCGGGCAAATCGCCGGCCCCGGGGAGGACTGTCCCCGGACAGGGAGGTCTCCCGCAAAGATACCGCGGCGCGGGGCGGCGGGAAAGGCGCCGAAGGCCGCCATTCCGTCTTCCCTAAACGACTTGCGGATTGGTATTATAACCCTATGACATCCGAGCTCGTGATCGGCGATCCCACCTGGCCCTACTCCAAGGCCAAGACGGCCGTGCTCATCGCGGCCGCCGCCGCCATACGCGAGGACGGTCCGCGCGCCGCGACGCTCAAGAACATCGCCTCGCGCGCGGGCATAACGGAGCCGGCCATCTTTCGGCATTTCGAGGGCATCGACGGCCTGTTCAACGGGCTCTTCACGATGGTGGAGCGGATGTACGATCGTTTTTCCGCCTGTTACCCGGATGACGCGTCCGGACTGGCGCGGTTCCGGGCGGCCATGCTCGGCACGATCGGCGTGTTCGCGGATTCGAAGGATTTCGCCTACGTCATCATGCACGCGGAACAGGTGTTCCGGGGCTATCCGGACTTGAAGCGGCGGCTGGACGAGTTGAAGCGCCGCGACGAGGCCAAGGCCCTCGCCGCCCTGGAAGAGGCGCGCGAACGCCGGGAAATCCGCCGCGACGTCGAGATCGACTCCATCGCCACCGCGGTGATCGGCATGCTGCACATGACCATCGTGTTCTGGCTGGATTCCGGATTCGCCTTCGACCTCCGCGAGGCCGGCGCCAAGCGCTGGTCGGACGCCGAAAAGCTCATGGCGATGCCGCCGCCCTGCACGGACGACTAGGAAGCGCCGGCAGCCTGCGAAACGGGGCCCCGAAAGGGGCCTTTGTCATTTAGCGGCGTCTTCGGCGTTTCCGTCCGCGGCGCCCCAATCCCTGATGCGGCGCAGGCGGGCGAGCCGCTCGCCGCCGAGGCCGTCCGCGGCGGCGTCGAGGATGATGCGCGCGATGCTTCTTCCCGCCTCTTCGATCTCGCGCCGTGGCAGGAGTATCTGGGCGTCGATCGCGTCGAGGATGCGGCGCTGGGCTTTCTTGGGGAAGAGGGCGAGGATGCGCTCATGGACGGCCGGCTCCATGCCCTGCATCGCGGTGGCCAGGAGCTTGTCGTCGGATCGCTTCACGAGCGCCTTGAGGCTGCGTTCGTCGAGGCTCAGCACGGCGGCGCTCAGTTCCTTCACGTATTCGGGATCGTTGTAGAGCTCTTCTTCCTCGCCGAGTTCGACCTCGCCGCCTTCCTCCAGGTTCTGTACGATGGCTATGAAGGCGGCCTGAGCCTGGGCGATCTCCTCGCCGGAAAGCCGGGTCCGGAGATAGGCCGCGTCATCCTCGAGGACGGCGCCGCCGATCTTGCCGAAGCAGGGGCGCGACAGGTCCACGCTTTCCTGCGGACAGCCGGCGAGGGCCGCCGAGGCGAGGGAACGGCCGGCTTGGCGGAGCGCGCGCTCGAGCGAGGCGCCGTCGAGGGCGAGGGTGCGGACGAGGTCGGGCAAGTCCCCCGGGATGAGGAGGGTCTGCGCCTTGCCGCGGCGGCGTTTCACGCGTTCGGCTATCCAGGCGCTCGACTTGTCGAAGTAGTCCACGCCGAGGAAGGCGGTCATGCGGCGAAACACGACGAAGTGGTGTTCGCGATCGGCGATGCCGGCGAGTCCCGTCCGCGTCAGGGCGAGTTCGAGGCGGGTACCGGGATCCAGGTCCTTGGAAACCGGTTCGAGCTCGAAGGCCTGGTCGAGCGAGTCGGCGTCAGCCCCTTCCGCGAGGAGCTCGAGCCCGAAACGGAGCGTCTTGCGGCGCTCGAGCCGGACCGCGTCGGTGATGGCCTTGGAACCGTTCGCGCGGGCCGCCTCGGCGACGACGGCGATCCTGCAGGCGAGATCAAAAAGCGCGTCTTTTTTCTGGCGGGATACGGCGGCGGCCTTCCAGAGGTTGAAGTCGGCCGCCGTCAAGGCGGCTATCACGAAGCGCTCCCCTCGAGTTCCTGCAAGGCGGCCAAGGCGCGGTCGGCACCGAAGTAGGCGACGAGCTTCCTGACCATGAGGGCCGGCTCGTCACCCTCGGCGAGGGACAAGAGGCCGTCGACGATCGCGCAGGAACGGAGGAAGGGCCAGCCCTTTTCGTCCGCGGCGAGGAGATAGGTGGCGAGGATTTCCTCGAGCGCC
>DAINBW010000139.1:0-6869 GCA_036732745.1 Spirochaetales bacterium
AAGGTCGCGTGGCTTCGCTCCGGGAGCGGGCGGCCGAGTTCGCGCGCCAGGCGGGGCAGGGCGCGGTCGAAGGCCAGGGTGAAGAGCTGGGCTTCGTCGCCGTAGGGATGGCGGAAGGCGAGGATGAGGCGGACGCGGCCTTCCTGAAAGTCCCTGAAGGCCTCGACGAGCCGCTCGCCGTGGACGAAATCGAGCCGCTTGAGTTTCATGGCGAGGCGGGCGTAGGGACCGCCCGCGAGGCCGAGAAGGAAGCCGAGCGCCGGTCGGTAACCGGGTTCGGCCAAGCGATGGCGTCTCCGCGCGGCCTCGGCCGGCTTGATGCGTTGCTTCATGATGCCGTGGAACTCCCCTCGAAAACGATGTCTGTCGACCCGTCGGCATACCCTACAACCCTGTAAGGTGAGCCCGCAAGGGAGAATCGAGGAGGGCTCCGGCGATTTTCGTTATTATTTGAAAATATGCTTGACAAGACCGTAGCATGATATTATGTATTGCATAGCATCATATTGGAGGTTGCCATGGGAACCTTTTCAATCAGGGCGGGAGGAAGGGTGCTTCCCCGCGGAGACGCGCTTGCGGCGGTCTTCGGAGCCCAAAGGGGCGTCGAGCGGCAAAAGCCGACGGCGCGGCCGGCCGACGAGGCGTCGCGGGCCGAGAGTGACGAGGCCTATTGCCGGGCTTCGGCGGGGCTGGCCCTCGCCGGGCCGGGCACGGCCGCGGCGGGCATCCCGCTTCGCGGGATCGCGCCGCATCTGTAGGAGGAGGCGACGTGGACGAAACGACGGCGATCGTCGAGAAGTGGAAGTCGCAAAGCCGCAAGGGCTTTCTCGATCTCTGCGTGCTCTCCCTGCTCGAGCGGGGAGGGGAGAGCTACGGTCTCGACATGATGGAAAACCTGACGGCAGCCGGCCTCGAGGTCTCGGAGGGGACCCTCTATCCGCTGCTCGCGCGGATGACGCGCGAGGGCAGCCTCACCGCGGCCTGGACGGCGCCGGAAACGGGGCACCCGCGGAAGTATTACCGCCTGAGCGCCTTTGGCGCCCAGGCCCTCCTCGCGATGCGCGGGGAGTTCGAAGCCAACATCGCCGCGTATCGGCGGCTTGAAGGAGGCGCGGCATGACCCTGCGCGAGTATTTGCTCCGGCTCGAGGACGCCCTCCGGGCGATGGATCCCGTCGAACGGGAGGATTTCCTGCGGGAAATGGAAAGCCACGTCGCCGACCTCCGCGAACGGCGTCCCGACGAGGAGGAGGCCGCGATCGTCGCCGGCCTCACGCCGCCCGAGCGGCTCGCCGAGGAGCTTCTCGGCAGCGCGGGCCGGGACGGCGCGGCTGGGGACGGCGCGGCCGGCGGCGGCGGGATCGGCGCCGAAACGCCGGCCGGGGGCGGATCGGCCCGCGCCTCGGACGGCCCCGAGGGCGCCCGCCGCTCCCGCGGCGCGTCGAGCCGCCTCAAGGCGGCCCTGGCCGCCCTCGAGGCGCTGACGGGCGCCGCGCGCCTCGGCGGCGATGACGCGGACGAGGAGGGGAACGGCGAGTTCGTCCGGGCCTATCCGGGAGCCGGAATCTCGACGATCCGCGTTTCCCTCCTCGCCGCGGACCTCCACGTTCGCCCCTCCGCCGACGGCTCGATCCGGCTCCGCGCCGAGGGCGCCGTCGAAGGCCTCAACTTTTTCGTGGAGGAGTCGGCCGACCTCCTCGCCTGCGAGGAGCGCGGCTGCCGCGAGGGCTCGATCGATTCCCTCGAGCTCGAGGTCCCCGACGGCGTCGAGCTGGTCGAGCTCGCGGGCCTTTCGGGCGACATCGAGGTCGAGGGCCTCGCCTGCGGGCTGCGCCTGGAGACGAAAAGCGGCGACATCGCCGCGCGCGATTGCGCCGGTCCCGTCGTGGCCGAGAGCGCCTCGGGGGACATCGGCCTCGATTCCGTCGGACCGGCCTCGGCGGTCTCGGCCTCGGGCTCCATCGAGGCGTCGGGCATCGGCGGCGACTTCGCCGCCAAGTCCGCCACGGGCGACATCGGCGCCGAGGACGTGGAGGGCAGGATCGCCGCCGAGACCGTGCAGGGCGACATCGAGCTGTCCGGCGTGGCGGGCCGACTGCTCGCCAAGTCGATGTCGGGCGCGGTCTCCATCGCGGAATGCGCGGGTCCGATGAGCGTCTCCACGCACTCGGGCGACGTGGTGCTCGACTTCGGCGATGGCTTCGCCGGCGCCACGGTCTCCACCATTTCCGGCGATCTCACCGCCTCCTTTTCCGGCGAGCCGGACGCCGTCCTGCGCGTCGCGACGCGATCGGGCGGGATAGAGATCGACGGCGAGGAGCGCCGCGGCGGCGAAACGACCCTCGGCCGCGGCGGCGAAGAGCTGTCGCTTTCCAGCGTGTCGGGGGACATTTCGGTGGAGTGGTAGCGGCTTTCTCCGCGACGCGGGGCCGCGCCGGGCCAAGGCCGGCGCGGCCCGCCGCCGCCCGCCGCCGCGCGCGGGAACCGGCCCGCTAGAAGCGCAGGACCGCGGCCGCGTTCAGCATCGGCGCGAAGCCGACCTGGTCGAGCGGGCCGTCGAAAACGAGGATCGGCGCCTGGAGCCTGAGTTCGAAGCCGGAACCGAAGGCGTAGCTCAGGCCGAGGTTCACGAGGAGCCCGGCTCCCGTGTAGTCGCCCGAATCGTTGTAGCTCGGATCGTCCGTGCTCTGGTGGATCCAGTCCACGCTCACCGCGCCGACGCCCAGGCCCGTCAGGTAGTAAAAGCCCTTCGTCCGCGGCGCGTAGGCGTGGAGGAAGTTGGCGGTGACGGCGTAGACCACGAGGGTCGTCGTGTCGTTGTAGGTGTTGAGCGAGGGGCCGACTTGCTCCCGCGAGGTCTCGGTGCCGTGGTAGTAGTAGAGGTCGATGCCGAACTCCACGGGAGGGAAGCCGGCGAAGTCCACCAGGTAGCCCGCCCCGCCCCCGACGGCGAGGCCGAGGTTGATGTCGGTGCCGACGCCCACCCGCGCCGAAAAGCCCGGGGAATCCTGGGCCGTGGCGGGAGCTCCGGCCATCGCGACGAGAACCGCCAGTCCGAGGAACATTCGCCGCATCGCCGCCTCCTTCGATACAAGCCTTGTCTTAACTCTAAGGCGGGGCGGGGAGCGGCACAAGGGCGCCAAGGGGGGCGGGCGGGGCCGCGGGACGGCCGCTCCGGACTCCCCTCGGACTCCCCTCGGGCCACCCGTCGTCGTCGCCGCCGCTGGCGGCGCCGCCGGCGGGCGCCCGGAACGATTAGGCCTTCCTCCGCCTGGTGGCGACGTCGAAGATGACCGCCGTCGCGAGCACCGCTCCCCGGATGACGTACTGGAGGGAGATGTCGGTGCCGAGGAGGTTCATGCCGTTCATGAGGGACATGTAGACGATCGCGCCGATGAGCGAGCCGGTGATCGACCCGACGCCGCCCGCCGCGGACACGCCGCCGATGTAGGCGGCCGCGATCGCGTCGAGCTCGAAGAGTGTGCCCGCCTGCGGCGTCGCCGACTGGAGCCGCGAGGCGAAGAGGATGCCGGAGAGGGCGGTGAGGAAGCCCATCGAGCCGAAGACGATGTAGGTGATCCGCTTGACGCTGATGCCGGAAAGCTCGGCCGCCTCGGGATTGCCGCCGACCGCGTAGATGTGCCGGCCGAGGACCGTCTGCTTGGCGACGTAGTCGTAGACGCCGACGACCACGAGGACGATGACGAGGGTCCAGGAAAGGCCGTTGTAGCCGGCGAGGACCCAGGTGACGAGGCCGATGACGATTGAGAGCAGGACGAGCTTGCCGACGAACATGTCCGCGGGCAGCACCTCGAGATTGTAGGCCTGCTTGCCCTTCCGCGCGCGGATCGAGCCCGCGGCGAACCAGGCTATGGCGACCGCGCCGAGGAGGAGCGTGAGCTTGTGCACGCCGGGCAGGAAGGCGGTCTCGGCGGGGAAGAGGTCGGGGATGTAGCCGTTGCCGATCGCGTTGAAGGCGGCGTCCGGGATGATGATCGTGCCCGTCGACGAGGTGACGAGGAGGAGGGCGCCGCGGTAGATGAGCCATCCGGCGAGCGAGGCCACGAAGGCGGGGATGCCGAGCTTCGCGATCGGGAAGGCCGTGACGAGCCCCGCGACGACGCCCATGGCCAGGACCATCGGAAGGACGATCCAGACCGGGAGGCGCCAGCTCACCAGGGCTATGGCGGCTATCGCGCCGAGGAAGCCCGCCAGGAAGCCCACCGAGAGGTCGATGTGCCTGATGACGATGACGAGGGTCATGCCGACCGCGAGGACGGCGACGTAGCCCGTCTGGTTCATGAGGTTCGCGATGTTCCTCGAGGAGATGAAGGTGCCCTTGGTGGCGATCGTGAAGATCGCCATGATGAGCACGAGGGCGATGTACATGCCGTACTCGCGGATGTTCTGCCTGACTGCTTTTTTCAAGTCCTGGGTCGTCATGTCGCTTCCCCCTAGCTCGTCGCCAATTGGATGATGTTTTCCTGGGTCGCCTCGGAGATGGGCAGGACGCCGGTCAGGCGGCCGGACGAGACGACGTAGACCCGGTCGCTCATGCCGAGGACCTCGGGCAGCTCGGAGGAGATCATGATGATGCTCATGCCTTCCTCCACGAGCTTGTTCATTATCGTGTAGATCTCGAACTTCGCGCCGACGTCGATGCCCCTCGTCGGCTCGTCCAGGATGAGGACGTTCGGCTTCACGAAGAGCCATTTCGCGATGGACACCTTCTGCTGGTTGCCGCCGGAGAGGTTGACGACCCGCTGCTCGACGCTCGGCGTCTTGATGTTGAGCGCCTCGCGGTATTCGTTGGCCACCTTCACCTCGACGTTCGCGTCGAGCGCTCCCCGCGTCGACACGCCGGCCAGGTTCGCGAGGCTGATGTTCTGCTTGACGTCCTGGAGGAGGATGAGGCCGTTGCCTTTCCGGTCCTCGCTCGCGTAGGCCAGGCCCGCGTCGATCGCGTCGCGGGGGCTTTGGAAGTCCTTCTTCCGGCCGCCGACGTAGAGCTCGCCGGAAAGCTCGTAGCCGTCGGGATTGCCGAAGACGCTCCGCGCGAACTCGGTCCTGCCGGAACCCATGAGCCCCGCCAGGCCGACGATCTCGCCCTTGCGCACCTCGAAGTTCATGTCCTTCAGCACCTTGCGGCCGAGGCCGTGGTCGTAGGCTTCCCAGTGGCGGACCTCGAAGACGACCTCCGTCCCGGGCTTCGCCCGCCGGCGGGGATAGATGTTGTCGATCTCGCGGCCGACCATGTGCTTGATGAGGACGGGCTCCGAAACCTCCCCCTTGCCCGCGTCGAGGGTCGTCACGGTCTTTCCGTCCCGGAGGACGGTGACGGTGTCCGCGATGCGGATCACCTCCTTGAGCTTGTGGGAGATCATGACGCAGGTGACGCCCTGGGCCTTGAGCTCCCCGATGATGCGCAGCAGGTTGTCGCAGTCGTCCTCGTTGAGGGCGGCCGTCGGCTCGTCCAGGATGAGGATCCTGACGTCGCGCGACAAGGCCTTCGCGATCTCCACGAGCTGCTGCTTGCCGACGCCGAGCTCCCGCACCTTCGTCGCCGGATTGACGTCGAGCCGGACGCGGCGGAGCATCTCCCCCGCCTTCCGGATGGTCGCGTTCCAGTCGACGGCGGGGCCCTTCCGGATCTCGTGCCCGAGGAGGATGTTTTCGTAGACCGTCATGTCCGGCACGAGGGCGAGTTCCTGGTAGATGATGGCTATGCCGGCCTTTTCGCTGTCGGCTATCCCGCGGAAATCCCGGGCGGTCCCGTCGATCAGGATCTCTCCCGTGAAACTCCCGTGGGGATGGACGCCCGAGAGGACCTTCATGAGGGTGGACTTGCCGGCGCCGTTCTCGCCGACGAGACAATGGATTTCCCCCCGCGCGACCTTGAAGCTCACGTCGTTCAGGGCCTTGACGCCGGGGAAGGTCTTGGTGATGCTCCGCATCTCGAGAATGGTGTCGCTCATCGCTTCATGGCTCCGTTCGGGCGCTGGCGCCTCATGAAAAGGGGACGGCGGCCGGCGGCCGCCGTCCCCGGATGGACTGGCTTCGATCCCCGGCGCTTACTTGAGGCCGGTGAAGTTGGAGGCGGGCCAGTAGCCGGAGTCGACGATGGCGGCCTTCACGTTGTCCTTGGTGACCGTGACGATGGCGGTGGGCTTGGCGGGGACGTCCTTGACGCCGTTGTTGTAGGTCGCGGTCTTCGGGGGCACCTGGCCCTTGATGTAGGCGACGGCCGCGGCGATGGCGTCGGCGACGAGGGTGCGGACGTCCTTGAGGACGGTCATGGACTGCTTGCCGTCGATGATGTACTGGACGGAGGCGATCTCGGCGTCCTGGCCGGTGATGTAGTAGGTCTTGACGGCCTTGTCGGCGCGGAAGGCGTCGGCGATGGCGCGGGCGGTGCCGTCGTTCGGCGCGCAGATGTAGACGACGCCCTTGGCGTCGGTCTTCGCGGAGGTGAGGTTGGCCTCGGCCTTGGCCTTCGCGTCGGCGAAGTTCCAGTTGGTCGTGACCTGGCCGATGATGGAGGCCTGCTCGTCGCGGCTCAGCTTGGCCTTTCCGGAGAGGGCGACGGCCTTGTCGGAGTTGCGGACGACGAAGGTGCCGTCGGCGATCTTGGGCTGGAGCACCGACCAGGCGCCGTCGAAGAAGATGAAGGCGTTGTTGTCGGAGGCGGCTCCGGCGTAGAGGTAGAGGTTGTTGCCCTTCGTTCCGGCGGGGACCTTGCTCACGAGATAGGTGCCCCAGGCCGCGCCGACCTGGAAGGAGTCGAAGGTCACGTAGTAGTCGACGCTAGCGGTGCCGCGGATCAGGCGGTCGTAGGAGATGACCTTGACGCCGGCCTTTGCGGCGGCGTCG
>DAINBW010000140.1:0-6855 GCA_036732745.1 Spirochaetales bacterium
TCTCGCGGCGGCGCTCCTCGGCGCCTCCGCCGGCCTCTCGGCTCAAGCTTCCGGCTCCGCGGCGCAGGCCCCCGGCGCCGCCGCCAAGGCCCCCGACTCCGCTGCGCAGGCCCCCGGCTCCGCCGCCGAGGCCTTCGCCGCCGGCCAGCCGGCGGGCAGGGCGGTCTTGCTCCGCGGTCCGGAACCGCGGCGGGGCTTGCCCTTCTTTTCGCCCAACGCGCTTCCCGCCTTGGTTGGCGAATACGCGGCGGCCGGCGCCCGGGTGCGGGTCTGGTCGACCCGGGAGCCCATCGCCTTTTCCGCCGCTTGGCTGCCGCGGCGCATCCCGTCGCCGGCGGGACTCGAGGCGCGGCTCCTCGAGCGCGCGGAAGGGCCGGTGCTCGCGCTTCGGGGAAAGGGCTACACCCTGTTCTTCGAGTTCGGCGCGCCGAGGGCGGAGCTCGACCGCTTCGCCCTGGCCTTTGAACGGCGTTTTTCCGTCTTCTTTGAACGCAGCGCGACGGACGCCGAGTTGTCGTTTCCCGCTTCGGTCGATTTCGCCCCGTAAAAGGACGTTTCGCATTTTGTCGGAATGGCCGCCACGGATCATCTTAGCCGCCGCAAGTCGAGAAAAAGGGCCTGATTGCCTAATTTTTTAATTGTGCCCTGAAAAACCCTCCTGTATACTGACGACGATTCCGTATCACGATAAGGAGGATCTCATGCGCGCATTGTTGTGTTCCGTGCTGGTCGTCGCCCTGGCGCTCGTCGGTTGCGCCGGCGGCGGTCAGAAGAGCGACACGATCAAGGTGGGTTGGTTCGGCGCCCTCACCGGCGATCAGGCGGTTTGGGGCGAGAACGAGCTCAACACCGTCAAGATGCTGTTTGAAGAGTACAACGCCAAGGGCGGCATCGACGTCGGCGGCAAGAAGTACAAGCTCGAGGTCATCGGCTACGACAACAAGGGCGATGCCCAGGAAGCCGTCAACGTGACCAAGCGCCTGACCGGCCAGGACAAGGTCGTCGCCATCCTCGGCCCCAACGCCTCCGGCAACGCCATCCCCATCGCCCCCATCCTCGAGCAGGCCAAGGTGCCGGACATCGCCACCGTCGCCACCAACCCGAAGGTCACGGTGATGGACGGCAAGGTCAAGCCCTACAACTTCCGCGTCTGCTTCATCGACCCCTACCAGGGCGCCGTCGCCGCGGGTTACGCCTTCGAGAAGCTCGGCCTCAAGAAGGCCGCCATCCTCTACGACGTGTCCGACGACTACTCCCAGGGCCTCCGCGAGTTCTTCATCCAGAACTTCAAGAAGCTCGGCGGCGAGATCGTGGCCGACGAGTCCTTCAACGGCGGCGACGTCGACTTCCGGCCCCAGCTCTCCAAGATCAAGGCCGCGAATCCCGACATCATCTTCATGCCCTACTTCTTCAAGGAAGTCGCCCTCTCCGCCAACCAGGCGCGCGAGCTCGGCATCAAGTCCGTCCTCATGGGCGGCGACGGCTGGCCTTCCGAGCAGCTCATCTCCATGGGCGGCAAGGCCGTCGAGGGCGGCTACTTCGTGAACCACCTCGACTACGCCGATCCCGCCGTGGCCGACTACAAGGCCCGCTACAAGGCCAAGTTCGGCAAGGAGACGGAGCTCAACGGCTTCCTCGTCCACGACGCGGTCCTCATGCTCGTCGACGCCCTCCAGCGCGCCGGCAAGGTCGAAGGGGAAGCGGTCGCCAAGGCCCTCGTCACCACCGACATCCAGGGCATCACCGGCAAGATCAAGATCGGCGCCGACACCCACAATCCCGAGGGCAAGGACGCCGCCATCCTCAAGGTCGTCGACGGCCAGTACGTGTTCCAGGGCAAGTACGCCCCCAAGAACTAAGCGAGTTTGATCCGGGCGCGGGAAGCCGGGAAGCCTTCGGGCGTTCCGGTTTCCCGCTCTTGCCGGCTCGCCGGGCGCCGACGACTCGCCGACGAGCCAGGCCGCCACGAATCGTGCGGTCAGGAAGGTCCGGCTTCGCCGGGCCTTCCCATCCTTCCATCAGGAACGCCTGGTATGAGCCAATTCCTCCAACAGTTGGTGAACGGCCTCTCGATAGGTTCCGTGTACGCTCTCATGGCGGTGGGCTATTCCCTCGTCTACTCGATCATGAATTTTTCCAACTTCGCCCACGGCGGCGTGATCATGCTCGGCGCGTACTTCGGTTTCTTCAGCCTCACCTCCCTCAAGCTTCCCTTCGCCGCGGCGTTCATCCTCGCCTCGGCCGGGACGGCCTTGCTCGCCGTCCTCATCGAGCGCGTCGCGTACAAGCCGCTCCGCGACCGCCGCGCCCCCTTCCTCTATTTCATCATCTCCGCGATGGGCGCCTCGATCCTGCTCGAGAACATCGTCATCGCGACCATCGGTCCCACCTTCAGGACCTACCCCGAAATCTTCGCCCGCGAGCCGATCTCCCTCGGCGTCCTCTCCATCGGGCGGCTCGACCTCATCATGTTCTTCGTCTCCGCGTTCTGCCTCGCCGGGCTCATCCTCTTCATCGAGAAAACGAGGATCGGAAAAGCCATCCAGGCCGCGGCGTACAACATGAAAGCCTGCGCCCTCATGGGCGTCAACACCGATCGCGTGGTCCTCATCGTCTTCGCCCTCGGCGGCTTCCTCGCGGGAGTCGCCGGCGTGTTCTTCGGCATGAAGTACACCGTGTATCCGCAGATCGGCAACATAACCACCAAATCCTTCATCGCCGCGGTCTTCGGCGGCCTCGGGAGCCTGCCCGGCGCCGTGATCGGCTCGGTCCTCCTCGGCATAATCGAGACCCTCGTCGCGGGCTACCTTTCCTCCCAGTACCGCGACCTCATCGCTTTCGTGATCCTCATCGGCGTCCTCATCTTCCGGCCGACGGGCATCATGGGCAAATCGACCGAAGACAAGGCCTAGGAGCGACTCATGGACTGGACATACATCCAAGGCATCCTGATGCTGGCCGGCATCAACCTGATAGCCGTGCTCGGACTCTGCCTCCTCACCGGCTTCACCGGCCTCTTCTCCTTCGGCCACGCGGGCTTCATGGCCATCGGCGCCTACATCGGCGCCCTCATGACCGTGCCCCCCGCCACGATGGCGGGCAACATCGGCGGCTTCGGCCTGCCCTTCGCGGTCGGCATCGTCGCCGGCGGCGCGGCGGCGGGACTCGTCAGCTGGCTGCTCGGCCGCATAACGCTTAATTTGAAGGGCGACTACTTCTGCATCGCGACCCTCGGCTTCGGCGAGGCCGTGCGCCTCATCCTGAACAACGTGAAGACCTTCGGCGGCGCGCGCGGCTGGCCGGGCGTCCCCCAGTACTCGACCGTGTGGGCCGTCCTCGTCGTCGACATCATCGCCGTTCTCTTCCTCGCCAACCTCGTGCGCTCCCGCCACGGCCGCAACATGATCGCGGTGCGCGAGGAGGAGCTCGCCGCCCAGATCGCGGGCATCGACGTCTTCAAGTACAAGATGATCGCCCTCATCGTCTCCGCGGTCTACGCGGGCGTGGCGGGCGTACTCTTCGGGCACTACATGACCTTCATCCAGCCGAAGATGTTCTCCATGACCAAGTCGACCGAGCTGACGATCATCGTCATCTTCGGCGGCCTCGGCTCGATCTCGGGCTCGGTGCTCGGCGCCCTGGTGCTCACGGCCCTGCCGGAGCTCCTGCGCGCCTTCGACATCTGGCGCCTCGTGTTCTATGGAGCGGCGGTCATCCTCATCATGATCTCGCGGCCCAAGGGACTCATGGGCGGCATGGAGCTCAGCCCCGCCGGCCTCCGCAAGGTGGCGGCCGCGCGCAGGGCCAGGCTGGCGTTCAGGGCCGAGGCGTTGCGCGAGGACGCGGCGGAAGGCCTGCGCGCCGAAGGCGAAGCGTCCCCGGGAGGCAAGGCATGAGCGCGAACGTACTCGAGGTCAAGGGCCTCACCAAGCGCTTCGGCGGCCTCGCCGCGGTCAACGACGTCTCCTTCGACGTGCGCGAGGGCGGCATCTCCGGCCTCATCGGGCCGAACGGCGCCGGCAAGACGACGATCTTCAACCTGGTGACCGGCGTGTACAAGGTGACCGCCGGCGAGGTCTCCTTCCAGGGCCGCCGCATCGAGAACATGGAGCCCTACAAGATCGCCGACCTCGGCGTGACCCGCACCTTCCAGAACATCCGGCTCTTCAAGAACCTCTCGGTCTTCGACAACGTCCTGACCGCCTGCCACCTGAGCGCCAAGTACACGATCCCCGAGGCCATCCTCCGGCTTCCGCGGTTCCGGCGCGAGGAGAAGGTCCTCGCCGACAAGGCGACCTTCCTTCTCGAGATCATGGGCCTCCAGGACCGTCGCGACATCCAGGCCAACAACCTGCCCTACGGCCTCCAGCGGCGCCTCGAGATCGTGCGCGCCCTCGCCCTCGACCCGAAGCTCCTCCTCCTCGACGAGCCGGCCGCGGGCATGAATCCGGACGAGACCGAGCAGCTCATGCGCCTCATCTCCGAGATCCGCGAGCGCTTCAAGCTCTCCGTCCTCCTCATCGAGCACCACATGGATCTGGTCATGGGCATCTGCGAGCACATCGTCGTCCTCAACTTCGGACAGAAGCTTTCCGAAGGCTCGGCCGACACGGTCTCGTCGGATCCGAAGGTCATGGAGGCCTATCTCGGCTCCTCGGGAGGCAACAAATGCTGAGCGTCCGCGATCTCCACGTCTCCTACGGCGGCATCCGGGCCCTGAAGGGCGTCTCCCTCGAGGTCAAGCGCGGCGAGATCGTCACGATCATCGGCGCCAACGGCGCCGGCAAGTCGACCCTGCTCAACGCCGTCTCCGGCTTCCTCAAGCCCACGAAGGGCGAGGTCCTCTTCAAGGACCAGCGCCTCGGCCGGCAGCCGGCCAAGATCGTCAAGCTCGGCATCTGCCACGTCCCCGAGGGCCGGCTCGTGTTCGCGAACCTGACGGTGCACGACAACCTGCTTCTCGGCGCCTATCTCCGCCGGGACCGGAAGGCCATGGCCGCCGATCTCGAGCGCGTCTACGCGCTTTTCCCGCGGCTCAAGGAGCGCATGCGCCAGCCCGCCGGCACCCTTTCCGGCGGCGAGCAGCAGATGCTCGCGATGGGCCGGGCGCTCATGACCAACGGCGACCTCGTCCTCATGGACGAGCCCTCCCTCGGCCTCGCGCCCCTCCTCGTGCAGACGGTCTTCGATATCATCGAGGAGATCCGCAAGCTCGGGAAGACCATCCTCCTCGTCGAGCAGAACGCCTACAAGGCGCTCTCCATCGCCGACCGCGCCTATGTCCTCGAGCAGGGCCGCATCGTGAAGGAGGGGCCGGCCTGCGACATCGCGAGCGATCCCGCCGTGCGCGACGCCTATCTGGGCACGAAGTCCAAGGGCGGCGGCGCTCCGGCCTGAAGCACGGCGCGCGGCCTTCGGGCCGCGCCCTTCTCCGGCCGGATACGGCCGATCGAAAACAGGTTTTTTAAACAAGGCGGGCGGCCCCGAAGGGCCGCCCGTTTTTCATGTCGCGTCGCATGTCGCGTCGCATGTCGTGTCGCATGTCGCGTCGGGGCGCGGTTCGGCGGCTACAGGGACTCGATGAGCCTCCGGTAAAAGATCGCGCAGCGGCGCAGGTTGCCGATCTCCACGCGCTCGTCGCGGCCGTGCACGCCCGCGAGGTCGGCGGAGCTCTGCTTGAGGGGCGTCAGGCGGTAGATGGCCTCCGCGACGCCGCGGTAGTGCTTCGTGTCCGTGCCGGCGCTGAAAAGGAAGGGCACGGCCGCCGCGTCGGGGAAGGAGCGCGCGAGCGCGGCCTCGATGGCCCTGTAGCCTTCGTGGTCGACCGGGGATTCGGGAAGCGGCTCCACGACGTGGTCGGGGTGGGCCACCGTCGCGGTCGCGCCGAACCCGGCCACGAGGCGCGATAGGCGCCCGAGGGCGGCCGCCGTGGAGTCGCCGGGCAGGATCCGCATGTTGACGTTGGCGCGCGCGCGGTCCGCGAGGACGTTTTCCTTGGGGCTGCCCTGGAGCATCGTGGGCGCCGCGGTGGTGCGCACGAGGGCGTTCGTCGTGGGCGCCGCGGAGAAGGCGGCCTTGACGAGGGGACCGGTCAGCCAGAGGTTCCTGAAGAGGAGCCGGTGGGCGAAGGGCGCGTAGGGCGCGAGCCGGTCGAGGAAGTTGCGCACGGTGTAGGTGAGGCGCGCGGGCGAGGGCTTCGCCTCGACGGCCGCGACGGCGCGCGCGAGGTCGCCGGCGGCGCTCCGCTTGGGCGGCATGGATGCGTGGCCTCCGGAGCCCTTCGTCTCGATGGCCGCGTCGAGATAGCCCTTCTCCGCGATGCCGACGAGGGCGAGCGGGCGGTCGGCGAAAGATAGCATGCCGTCCGCCACGGGGCCGCCCTCGTCGAGGAGGAAGGATGCCCGGACGCCGGCCTCGGCGAGATGGGCGGCGATGAGGGCGGCGCCGCGGTTGCCGCCGACCTCCTCGTCGCCGCCGAAGGCGAAGTAGACGGTGCGCTTCGGCTTCCTGCCCGCGGCCAGGATGCGTTCCGCCGCGTCCAGTGCGGCGACGAGACAGACCTTGATGTCCTGCGTGCCTCGTCCCCAGACGGCGCCCTCGGCGATGTCGCCCGAGAAGGGCCCATGGCGCCACTCTGCGGCGTCGTCGGCGGGGACGACGTCGAAATGCGCGCAGAGGATCACGGGCGGGAGGGTGGGGTCGCTCCCCTTCCATTCGTAGACCAAGGCCCGGTCCCCGAGTTCGCGCCTCGGCAGGGCCGCGTGGACGCGGGGAAAGAGGTGGGCGAGGTCGCGCTTGAAGGCGGCGAAGGCCTCGCCGTCCTCGGCGGCGGCGTCGAAGGAGGACACGGTGGCG
>DAINBW010000141.1:0-6834 GCA_036732745.1 Spirochaetales bacterium
TTACCGCCGCTCTCTATAAGGTAGCCCCCTATCGGGGTTGCGCCCACGGCTGCCGTTACTGTGACGGCCGCGCGGAGAAGTACTATGTGGAGGGCGATTTCGAACGGGACATCCAGATCCGCGGGGACATTCCGAGTCGGCTGGCGGCGGAGTTGCCGGGGCTGCGGGAACGGGGCATGATCGCCTTCGGTTCCGGCGTGACCGACCCCTATCAGCCCTGTGAAGCGGAGAAGAATCTAACGGGTCGGGCCGCTTCCATCCTGGCAGGGCTGGCCGAGACTACGGGCGCGTCCGGATCCGCGCCCAACGAAACCCTCTTCGAAGAAGACAGGGCAGGCAGCCCTCCGAGCGCCCTCGTGATGACCAAGTCAGCCCTGGCCCTCCGCGACCTCGGCGCCTGGAAGCGCCTCCACGAGCGCTCGGGCTTCATCCTCCTCGTTTCCCTCACGAGCCTCGACGAGGAACTCCGAGAGCTCATGGAACCCGGCGCCTCGAGCTTTGCTGAACGGTTGGAGCTCCTCAAGGCCTTCAAGGCGGCGGGTTGTCTCACCGGCATCCTCGCCATGCCTTTTCTCCCGGGCCTATCGGATGACGAGGCCTCCATCCGACGCCTCTATGAGGCCGCCGCGGCCGCCGGCGTCGATTACCTCATGCCCGGCGGCCTGACCCTTCGCCCCGGCAGGCAAAAAGACCTCTACCTCGCGACCCTGGCCAAGGCCCGCCCCGAACTTCTCGATTCCACCCGAGAGCTCTTTCAGGAAAACCGACCTTCCGGCATGCCAGGCGGAGCATCCCTTCGGGACCTTTCAAGCCGCATGGCCGCGGTCCGCGCCGACTATCGCATTCCCTACCTCATGCCCCACGAAGCCCTCGTTCGGCTCCTCCCGCCCCACGACGCCTTCCGGGTTCTCCTCCGCCACATGGCCGAGCTCTACAAGGAACGCCGGATCGACACTAGCGCGCTGCTGCGGAGCGCCGACGCCTATGATGCCTGGCTTCTCGGCTTGCGCCGCGAGTTTCGTCGCCACCGGAAGCTCCCGGCGCTCTGGCTGGAAGAACGTTTCTCGGAAAGCCTTCAGAGCGGCGAACTCTTCACGGTCCTCGCCAACCAGAAACTAGAACGTTTCGCAGCCGCCGTCCTTCTTGAAGGCGCCCGGCTCGACTTTATCAGCCTGAAACTTCGCTAGCCCCTTGGTCGGGATATGTTTCACGTGAAACATCCGATGTCCCGCGCTCGCCGACAACAAAAAGGCCGTCCCTCGCGGGACGGCCATATGTTTCACGTGAAACACTCTTAGTCGTTGTCGGAGCTCGGTTCCTCGGGGCTGACCGCGTCTTCCTCTTCGGCCGAAGCCTCGGCAGAGCTCTCGGCGCCAGTGTTCAACGCCTCGGCGGTTCCGGCGGCTTCCACATTCTCGGCATGGGCCTGGGCCTCCAGCACTTCCTCCTCCTCGCGAAGGATCTTGTCGAGGCCGATCACGAAGTCCGGCTTGTCGATGTTGACCACGCGCACGCCGCGGGCGCTCTTACCCTGGACATTGACGGTATCCGCGGCGATCTTCAGGGTCTTGCCCTGGGAGGTGATCACCATGACGTCGTCGTTGTCCCGTACGGTGATGGCGCCCACGAGCTCGCCCGTCTTTTCGTCCGGGCAGTAGATCATCTGGCCGCGAGTCGCGCGTCCGTGGGGAGAGAAGTTGTCAAAGTCGGTGCGCTTGCCGTAGCCGTACTCGGAAAGGAGGAGAATCCGCTCGTCCGGGTTCACGCGGAGCATCGCGGTAAGTTCGTCTTCCTTCTCGAGCTTGATGCCGCAGACGCCGCGGGAGGCGCGGCCCATGACGCGGACATCCTCCTCCGTGATGCGGAGGGCCTGGCCCATCCTCGTCACGAGGACGGCCTCGTCCTTGCCCCGGGTAAGGCAGGCGGAAACCAGGCGGTCGCCTTCGTCCAGGTTGATCGCGATGATGCCGCGGGTCTTGGCGTTCTGGAACTCGCTCGTCGCCACCTTCTTCACGACGCCGCGCAGGGTGCCCATGAGGAGGTACTCGGTCTCCGAGAAGTCGGAGAAGTCCACGATCGCCGTGATCTCCTCGTTCGGGGAGATCGCAAGGAGGCCCTTCAGGTGGGCGCCGCGGGCCTGGCGGGAGGCTTCGGGGATCTCGTGGGCCTTGAGCCAGTAAGCCTTGCCCTCGCTGGAGATGAAGAGGAGGTAGTCGTGGGTGTTCGCGACGAAGAGCTGCTCGATGTAGTCCTCGTCCATCAGGGTGGCGGAGTTGGAACCCTTGCCGCCGCGGCCCTGGCTGCGGTAGGCGGTCGCCGCGACGCGCTTCACGAAGCCCTTGTTGGAGATGAGGATGACCATCTCCTCGCGCTTGATGAGATCCTCGATATTGATCTGCTCGATCTCGTCGGCGACGATCTCGGTGCGGCGCTTGTCGCCGTAGCGCTTGGAGGCATCCAGGGTCTCGGCCTTGACGAGGGCCATGAGCTTGACCTCGCTGGCCAAGATGTCCTTCAGGTAGGCGATCTTGGCCTCGGTCTCGGCGAGTTCGGCCTCGAGCTTTTCGGTCTCGAGGGAGGTGAGCTTGGCCAGGCGCATGTCGAGGATGGCCTGGGCCTGGATCTCGTCCAGGCCAAAGCGCTCGCGCAGGCGGGTCTTGGCGAGGTCGGTGTCCTTGGAGGTCTTGATGATCTGGACGACCTCGTCGATGTTCTTGAGGGCGATGACGAGGCCGCGGAGGATGTGGGCCTTTTCCTCGGCCTTGCGGAGCTCGTAGCGGCAGCGCCTCGTGACGACCTCGACACGGTGCTTCACGAAGTGGACGATCAGGTCCTTGAGGCCGAGCTGCTTGGGCCGCCCGTCGACGATCGCCATGTTGATGACGCCGAAGGTGGACTGGAGCGGCGTGTGGGTAAAGAGGCGGTTCAAGACCAGCTTGGGGATCGCGCCCTTCTTGAGCTCCAGGACGATGCGGAGGCCCTCGCGGTCCGACTCGTCGCGGAGGTCGGAGACGCCGTCCAGGACCTTGTCCCGGATGAGATCGGCGATCCTCGTGATCAGGGTGGTTTTATTTACGGCGTACGGGATCTCGGTGAATACGATGGACTCGCGGCCGGCCTTCATCGTCTCGATGATGAACTTGCCGCGCACGATCACCTTGCCGCGGCCGTTGACGTAGGCCTCGCGGATGCCGCGCCGCCCGAAGATCGTGCCGCCCGTCGGGAAGTCCGGCCCCTTGATGTGGCGCATGAGGCCGTCCACCGTGATCTCGGGATCCTCGATGTAGGCGGCGATGGCCTCGGCCGTCTCCACGAGGTTGTGGGGCGGCATGTTCGTCGCCATGCCGACCGCGATGCCCGAGGAGCCGTTGACGATCAGGTTCGGGATCGCCGAGGGGAGGACCGAGGGTTCCTTCAGGGATTCGTCGTAGTTCGGGACGAAGTCGACGGTGTCCTTGTCGAGGTCGGCGAGCATCTCCTCGCCGGGCTTGGAAAGCTTGGCCTCGGTGTAACGGGAGGCGGCGGGCGGGTCGCCGTCGATGGAGCCGAAGTTGCCCTGGCCGTGGACGAGGGGATAGCGCAGGGAGAAGTCCTGGGCCATGCGGACGAGGGCGTCGTAGAGGGAGAGGTCGCCGTGGGGGTGGTACTTACCCATGGCGTCGCCCGTGATGCGCGCGCTCTTCTTGGTGGAGGCGTTGTTGCGAAGCCCGAGCTCGTCCATGGCGAAAAGGAGGCGGCGATGGACGGGCTTGAGGCCGTCCCGGACGTCGGGCAGGGCCCGCGACACGATGACGGACATCGCGTAGTTGAGATAAGCGGTCTTGACCTCGTCCTCGACGGGAACGGGTATGACCTTTCCGGTTAGCTCAGCCATGCTTCTTGTTCCTTACACGTCGAGGTTCGAGACGTAGATCGCGTTCTCTTCGATGAACTGGCGGCGCGGCTCGACCTGCTCGCCCATGAGGGTCGTGAAGACCGACTCGGCCTGGACGGCGTCCTCCATCGTGATCCGCACGATGTTGCGGGTCGCGGGGTTCATCGTCGTTTCCCAGAGCTGTTCGGGGTTCATCTCGCCCAAGCCCTTGTAGCGCTGGACGGAGACCTTCTCGGGATCCTTGCCGGAGGCGGCCAGGATCTTGTCCTTCTCCGCGTCGTCGTAGGCGTAGTGGACCTGCTTGTCGAAGGCGACCTTGTAGAGGGGCGGCATCGCGAGATACACGTGGCCCTTGACGAGGAGCTCCGTCATGTAGCGGTAGAAGAAGGTGAGCAGCAGGGTCCGGATGTGGGAGCCGTCGACGTCGGCATCGGCCATGATGATGACCTTGTGGTAGCGGAGCTTGGAAAGGTCGAATTCGGTGCCGATGTTCGCGCCGAGGGAGGCGATGATGGGCTGGAGCTTGTCGTTGCCGATGACCTTGTCGATCCGGGTCTTCTCGACGTTGAGCATCTTGCCCCAGAGGGGAAGGATGGCCTGGACGGTCCGGTCGCGGCCCATCTTGGCCGAGCCGCCGGCGGAGTCACCCTCGACGATGAAGACCTCGCACTTGGTCGGGTCCTTTTCCTGGCAGTCGGCGAGCTTGCCGGGAAGGCCGGCGCTCTCCAGGAAGGACTTGCGCCGGGTCAGCTCGCGGGCCTGGCGGGCGGCGATGCGGGCCTTGGCGGCGAGCACCGATTTTTCCAGGATGGCGGCGATGACCTCGGGGTAACGCTCGAAAAAGAGGTTGAGCTGGTCGGAGCAGAAGGCGTCGACCGCGCCCTTCACCTCGGTGTTGCCGAGCTTGCCCTTGGTCTGGCCCTCGAACTGGGGCTCCATCACCTTGACCGAAAGCACGGCGGTCAGGCCCTCGCGGATGTCGTCCGCCGACAGGGTCTCTTCCACCTTCTTGGCGAGCTTGGACTTCTTGAAGAACTCGTTGATGGTCTTCGTCAGGGCGTTCTTGAAGCCAACCAGGTGGGTGCCGCCCTCCCGGGTGTTGATGCCGTTGACGAAGGAGAACATCGTCTCGTTGAAGCCGTCGTTGTACTGGAGGCCGACCTCGATCTCGATCTGGTCCTTGGTGCCCAGGAAGTAGACGGGATCCTTGTGGACGACGGTCTTGTTCTTGTTGAGGTGCTCCACGAACTCCCGGAGGCCGCCGTCGAACTTGAACTCGGCGGTGCGGGGCGTGGAAAGGCGCTCGTCGGTGAGGACGATGCGGACGCCCTTGTTGAGGAAGGCCAGCTCGCGCAGGCGGTTCGAAAGGACGTCAAAGGAATAGACCGTCTCTTCGAAGATCGTCGCGTCGGCGGAGAAGCGGATGATCGTGCCGCGCCGATCCGTGGCGCCGACGCACTTGACCGGCTCCTCGGGGACGCCGCAGTGGTACTTCTGGAAGTGCTGCTTGCCGTCGATATAGACGTGGGCCTCCATCCAGGTGGAGAGGGCGTTGACGCAGGAGACGCCGACGCCGTGGAGACCGCCGGAGACCTTGTAGTTCTGCTTGTCGAACTTGCCGCCGGCGTGGAGGCGGGTCAGGACGAGCTCCAGGGCGGAGATGCCCTCTTCGGCGTGGATGCCGACCGGGATGCCGCGGCCGTTGTCCTCGACCCGGACCACGTCGTTCTTTTCCAGGACGACGACGACATCGGTGCAGTAGCCGGCCAGGGCCTCGTCGATGGAGTTGTCCACGACCTCGTAGACCAGATGGTGCAGTCCGTCGATCCCCGTGGAGCCGATATACATGCCCGGACGCTTCCGGACGGCTTCGAGACCCTTGAGGACCTGGATGCTTTGAGCCGAATAGGTAGAATCCATAACCGATCCAGATTGGTAGATTGAGGCGGGAAATTGAGCGCCGGGCCTGCCTCGAGGGGCCCGCCCCATATAGGCGGATAGAGCCGCCAGGATTTTTCTGTGATGGGCGGAAAAAACCGCTTGCCGACTTGGGCATTGGGAGTATACTCGGAACGATCGCGAAAGTAAAGAAGAGCGACCCCCAAGGGTCAGGAGGAAGACTGCGGCGCCGGTTGTGGATAACTTGTGCCCTTTTTCCCAAGATGTTGCGGTACAATCAATAAGGTTCGAGCGAATAAAAAAGGGCTTGGTCATCCGGTTTCCTTGAGAAACACAATTTGTTACCCCGCCTGCACTTACATGAATCTACTACATGCAAATTTGGTATGGCAGTAGAATTTTGGAGAATTCAGCGCATTTCGTTGCATCTCCGAGTTCATCCTGCTTCTTGATATATTGTGGATAACTTGTGTATATAGAGCGCTCCGAAAGGATCGGTAATGAGCAGCTGGAACTATGGTGTCTTCTGGGACGAAGTGATGAACCAGATCCGCGAGGAGCTGGGCGAACACGAATTTGCCCTCTGGTTCAACATCGAATACGACTCGGCGACCGAAAACCGCATCAACATCCGCGTACCTTCGAGCTTTTACCGCGACCAGCTCGTCCGCCTCTACCAGAAGCTCATAGAACGAAAGCTCTACGAACTGACGGGCATGCCCCTGGCCATCGAGTTCGTCATCGTCAAACCGAGCGGCGCCCAGACGGCGGCCCTCCGCCCGCAAGGCCTGCCCGAGGCCGAGGAAGCCCCGGCGCCGCGGAGCCCGGGCGGCGATCCCGCGGCCGCGACCGGCTCCGCCGAGGAGGAGCGCGGGGAGCGGCAGGCCCCCGGCCCGCACGCTACGCCCCGACCTGCTGTTTGTCTGCTGTCATGTCACCCCGAGTGTAGCCGGGAACGCCATGTCTCGGAAGCCTGGACTGGTCAGATCTGTCCCAGTCAAGCGGCTGAACGACTCGCTGGCACGAACCGTGCGATCGCCCCCAGCGCCGTTCAGCGGCAC
>DAINBW010000142.1:0-6831 GCA_036732745.1 Spirochaetales bacterium
CGACGGCCCGCGCGAGGCGGCGACCGAAGCCTTCCCCCGGCGAGACCTCGACGCCGCAGAGGTTGGCGAGGGTGAAGGCCGCGAGGTCCCGGTCGCCGGCCGGAAGTTCCCCAAGGAGGACTTCCGCCTCTTCGGCCAACCGCCGTTCCCAAGAAGCGCGAATGAGCCGGATGAATGCCTCGTCGCGATCGATCACCGCCGCCTCCTTTTGCCGTCAGCCATGAGCATAACGCCCCGGGCGCCGGCCGCGCAAATTTCCGATCCGTCGGCGTCGACTCCACCCGCGGGTAGAGATCCGGCGTTTTACTTCCGGCGGCGGCTCCATTAGACTTCCCCAATGAGGGTCCGCTCGCCCGAGGCGCGGCGGGCCGTAAAGGAGCCAACATGCGTCCAACCAAAATGTTTCTCCTCCTCGCCGCGGCCGCCGCTCTCGCGTCGGCCTGCGCCAAGCCCGCCCCGGCCAAGGCCGCCGAACCGGTCGTCGTCGCCACGATGATCGACACCGAAGGATCGATCATCGGCAAGATGATCATCCAGCTTCTCGAGGCCGAAGGCATCCCCGTCGTCGACAAGACCGAATTCGGAACGCCCGACGTGCTCAGGAAGGCGCTCGAGGCCAAGGAGGTCCACCTGGTGGTCGACTACACCGGTTCCGGCCAGTACTACCACGAGGGCCAGGATCCCGCCGTGTGGTCGGACGCGGCCAAGGGCTACGAGGCCACCAAGCGGCTCGACGAGGGCAAGGGCATCGTCTGGCTGACGCCCGCCAAGGCCAACAACACCGAGTCCCTCGCCGTGAAGCGCGAGTTCGCCGACAAGGCGGGCATCCGCGACCTGCCGGCCTTCGCCGCCTACGTGAACAAGGGCGGGGCGACCAAGCTCATCGCGGCGCAGTCCTACGCCGACAATCCCCTCGGCCTCATCGGCCTCGAAAAGGCCTACGGCTTCTCGCTCCGCAAGGACCAGCTCATCCTCCTTTCCTCCGGCAACACGGCGGAGATGCTCAAGGCCCTTTCTGAGGGCACGAACGGCGTCAACGTCTCGCTGGTCTACGGCACCGACGGCGCCCTCGACGAAATGAAGCTCCTGGTCCTCGCCGATCCGAAGGGCATACCGCCTGTCTATCTTCCCGCGCCGGTGATCCTCGCGGAAAAGCTGGCCGCCTATCCCCGCATCGAAGCCCTGCTCAAGCCGGTCTTCGAGTCCCTCGAACTCGAAACCCTGCAGCGTCTCAACGCCTCGGTCGCCTTCAAGGGACGCGACGCCAAGGAGGTCGGCAGGGAATACCTCGTCTCGAAGGGCTTCCTCAAGAAATGAGCGGCGACAAGGGAGGCGACGCGGCGGCCGCGGAGCCGCGGGACGCGACCGCGGGGGCGCGGGTTGCGATCGCCGGGGCGCAGGTTGCGATCGCTGGGGCGCGGGCGGCCGTCCCCGACCTCCGCCTCCTCCTACCGGCGACGGCGCTCCTCTTCGGAGCCCTCGCATTCCTGCCCGCGCTGGAGCTGCGGCCGAACCGCGTATCCGCCGGGCTCACGGTGGGGCTCGCCGCCGCCGCGCCCGCCCTGGCGGCAGTCGTGGCCCTGGCGCCGGGCCTCGTCCTGGTCCTGGCCCTGGTCGCAACCGGGGCGGGGCGGGTCGGCGGGGCTGGGACAGCCGAGGGGCGGGCCGGGGCGCCGCCGCCAAGCCGAGAGAGCGCGCGCCGGAGCGCGGGGGCCGCGCTTTTCGTCGCGGCGCTCGCGCCGGCGTTGCTCCTGGCCGCCCTCGGCGCGGGAGCCACCGCCCGGCTGGCGGGCTTGCCTGAGGGAGCGCGCGCCTCGCTCGGAGCGGGCGCCTGGCTCGGCCTCGCCGCGGCCCTCGCCCTGCCGAGCGCCCTGGCGCCCGCCTTCGGAACCCGGGCGCCGCGGGTGCGCCGCCTCGCGGGCTGGGTTGCCGCGGCGGCCACCGCCGTCATCGCAGCCGCCGGCCTCTTGGACGACCTCGCCCTGGCGCGCGAGTTCGCTGCGCGTCGCGCGAGCTTCGGCGCGGAAGTCCCGCGCCACCTCGCCTACGCTCTCTTCCCCACGCTCGCCGCCTTCGTCGTGGCGGCGCCGCTTGGGCGCGCGGCGGCGCGCTCGCGCGCCTGGGAACGGCCCGTCTTCCTGGTCGCCAACGCGGCCCAGGTGATCCCGACCCTGGCCCTCCTCGGTTTCCTCGTCGCGCCGCTCGCCGCCCTGGGACGCGAGGTCCCGCTCTTCCGGACGCTCGGCGTCCGCGGCGTCGGCTGGGCGCCCGCCTCCGTGGCGCTCTTCCTCTATGCCCTCCTCCCCGTCGCGGCCAACGCGCGGGCGGGCTTCCGGATGGTCGATCCCGCCGCCTCCGACGCCGCGCTCGGCATGGGCATGGGCGCGCCGAGGCGCTTCCTCACCGTGGAGCTGCCCCTCGCCTCGCCCGCCCTCCTCGCGGGCCTCCGCACCGCGCTGGCGCAGAACATGGGCAACGCCGTCCTGGCGGGGCTCGTTGGGGGCGGCGGCCTCGGAGGGCTCCTGTTCCTCGGCCTGGCCCAGGCCGCCGCCGACCTCACGCTCCTCGCCGCCCTCGGCGTGGCCGGGGCTGCCTACGGCACCGACCGTCTCCTGGCGGCGGCCGAAAGGGCGCTCGCGCGAAGGACCGGCGCGGGGGAGGTGGCGCCGTGCTAGAGGCGAGAGGCGTCCGGAAAAGCTTCCAGCGCGCCGGCGCGGGGGGAAAGGACGGGCACGCGGAGAGGGCCCTGGACGGCGTCAGCGCCGTCTTCCCGACCGGCGAGCTCTCGGTCCTCCTCGGCCCCTCGGGCAGCGGCAAGTCCACCTTGCTCCGGCTCTTCAACCGCCTGCTCGAGCCGGACGAGGGCGTCCTCCTCGTCGACGGCGCCGACGCGCGCGGGCTCGATCCCGTCGCGCTGCGCCGGAGGACAGGTTATGCGATCCAAGGAGTCGGCCTTTTCCCCCACATGAGCGTGGAGGAGAACATCGCGGTCGTGCCGCGGCTCCTCGGCTGGGACCGGGCCAGGATCGGGCGCCGCGTCCGGGAGCTCCTGGAGGCGGTCCGCCTGCCCGCCTCCTTCGCCTCGCGCCGGCCCCGCGAACTCTCCGGAGGGGAAGCCCAACGGGTCGGCGTCGCCCGCGCGCTCGCGGCCGATCCGCCCGTCCTCCTCATGGACGAACCCTTCGGGGCCCTGGACGCCCTGACCCGCGAGGCGCTCCAACGCGAGTTCGGCCGCATCCAGGCGGAGCTCCGGAAAACGGTCGTCTTCGTCACCCACGACCTCGCCGAGGCGGTTCTCCTGGCCGACCGGCTCTTCATCCTCCGCGAGGGCAGGCTCCTCCGCTCGGGACCGCCGCGGGAGCTCCTGGCCGCGGGCGGAGAGGACTTCGTCGCCGACTTCCTCGGCCCGCGTTTCGGCATCGAGATGCTCGGACGGGAAAGCGCCGCTGAGGCGGCCGACTATGCCGGCGGCGGCGCCGGGGCGACGGACGGTCATGGACCGGCGGGCGGCCATGGGGCGGCCACGGCCGGCACGGACGGCGTGGCGCCCCTCGGGCCCGAGGCTTCCCTCCGCGACGCCTTGGCGCGGATGATCGCCGAGGGAAGGACGGTCCTGCCCGTCGAGAGTCCGCGCGGCCGCGGCATCCTCAGGATAGAATCGATCGCGCTGGCCGGCCGCGTCGCCGCCGGCGCGAGGGGTGACGATGCGCGCCGCTAGGCTCCGCGCGGAGCGCTCCCGGGCTTCCGCGGCGGGCGGCGCGGGTGGCGCCGGCGGCGCGGGCGGAGCCGACGCCCTTGGCGGCCCCGTCGCGGGCGAAACGGCGAGCAGCCCGGACGATGTGGCGAGCGACGTAGGCGCGACCGGTGGCCCGGGAAGGGCCGGCCTTTCGATCCTTCGGCGCTGGTGGCCGCCCCTCGCCCTCGGCCTGCTCTTTGTCCTCGCGGTATCGCGCTTCGACCTCCTCGAGACCGCGCTCGGCCCGCTCTTCCGGCGCAAGACCGTCTTCGCGGCCCGGGAGCGACTCGGCGTCCTGGCCCTCCAGCATCTCGGCCTCGTCGCGGCGACGAGCGCCTCCTCCTTCCTCGCCGCCTTTCCCCTGGCCGTCGCCGCGGCGCGCAAGGAGGCGGGGGCCCTGCGGGACCTCCTCCTCGGCGCGGCCTCCTTCGCGGAAACCTTCCCGACCGTCGCCCTGATGGCCCTCATGGTGCCGGCCGTGGGCTACGGTTTCCTGCCCGTCGGGATCGCGCTGTTCCTCTACGGCCTCCTGCCGGTGTTCAGGAACACCCTGGTCGGGCTCGAATCCACGCCGCCCGAACTCGTCGAGGCGGCGCTGGGTTGCGGCATGGACGAGGGCGAACTCCTCCGCCTCGTGCGCCTGCCCGTCGCCGCCCCGCTCGTGATCGACGGCCTGCGCGTTTCCCTCATCGTCAACATCGCCGCCGGCGCGGTCGGCGCGGCGGTCGGCGCCGGCGGACTCGGCGTGCCCATCATGTCGGGCCTGCGCGCCTTCGATCCCGTCTTGGTTCTCGAGGGCGCCTTGCCCCTCACGCTGCTGGCCCTCGCCGCGGATTCGGGCCTCCGCGCGCTCGAGGCGAGCCTGGCGGGGCGGGGGCCGAACCGCGCGGGGCGGCAAGCCCCGGAAATCCGGGAAAGGAGATCTTGATCCATGAAGACCGATCGGAATCGGGAACACCTGCGCGGGCAGCTCGTCCTCCACCTCACCGGCATGGCGGCGCACATTCCGCTCCCGGCCGCCCTCGAGGGCTTTCCCCTCGCGCTGGCCGGCGCGCGCGTGCCGAAGCTGGAGCACACGGCCTGGGGTCTCGTGCACCATCTCCGGATCTGCCAGGAGGACATCCTCCTCTACGCCCTCGAGGCCGGGCACGAATCGCCCGAATATCCCTCCGGCCTTTGGCCCAAGGAGGACGGCCCGGCCTCTGAAGCCGAGTGGCGCGGCGCCGTCGCGGCCTTCGAGCGCGACCTGGCGGCGATCGTCGCCCTGCTGCGCGACCCCCGCCGCGACCTCGACGCGCCGATGCGGGAGGGGATCGACGAGAGCCTCCTCGAGATGGCGACGCTCGTCATCGATCACAATTCCTATCATATCGGCCAACTCGTCGCCCTTCGCATGCTGCTCGGCGTTCCCGTCCGGGACTGGTAGCCGGGCCGGGCCGCTTGGCGGCCCGAGCCGAAGGCCGCGCGCGGGCCGCCCGAAACGGACGCGGCGCCCCCCCGTCGGAGGGGCGCCGCGCGGCCATGGAGGTTTTTACCTGTTTTTTTACTGCCCTCTTTTTTTACTTCCGCCGCTTTTTTACATCGTCTTTTGGGATCCGGCCGGCTCGCCGCCGGCGCTCACCGCAGGGGAAGATTGGAATTGAAGCAATCCCTGTATATTTTCCACGATCCGTCGGCCTGCGTCCGGAGGATCGCGAGGAATTTGCCGTCGATGCGCCCCGTCTCGCCGCCGCCGCGCTGTTCGAAGGCCAGGCGGTAGGTGCCGCTCGCGAAGCCCCAGGTTCCCGCCGCCACGGCCTCCTCGCACTCGATGACGCAGGAGCATTCCCGGTTCCTGAAGAAATCGGCGTTGGCCTCGCGGACCGCCGCCCTGCCGCGGTGCATCGCCTCGTGCGGCGGGAACTGCGCGCCCTCCTCGTCCCAGAGCGCGAGCCACCGCTCGAAGTCCCCGGCGCTCGCCGCGGCGGCGTACTCCACGAGCACGGCCCTGACGGCCGCCTCTTCGACCCCGGAAGCCCCCCTCGTCATGACGGCTGTCCCTTTCCCGCCTTGCTTGGCTGGCGCGTTCGATTTGAAGCGGTCGCGAAAAACCTTCCAGCGGCCGCCCGCGCGCCCGATACCTCAAGCCTCCGCCGGGGGCGTTGCGGAATCGTTGCGCCGCGGGAATCGATGGCCTATCATTGACGGAAGACCAGCGCCGGTCGGGAGGCTTCGTGCCGCAGTCGTCGATCCGGCTCTTGGGTCCGCCCCTCGTGGAGGCTCCAGCCGCGCCGGCGGAACAAGGCCGCAAGAAGGCCATCGCCCTCCTCGCCTATCTCGCCGTCGAAAGGCGGCCGCTCGGCCGCGATTCCCTCGCCGCCCTCCTCTGGCCCGAATGTCCCGGCCCGCGGGCGCGCGCCAACCTCCGCCGCGCCCTCTTCGACCTCAATGACCTGCTCGGCCGGGGCGCCCTCCTGGCCGAACAGGATACGCTCCGCCTTGACCGCGACCGTGTCGGCGTCGACATAGACGCCTTCCGCGACCTGTGCCGCGGCGACGGTTGCGGCGCCCGGCATTGCGAGGAGCGCGGCGGCGCGGAGCCGCCCTGCGCCGCCTGCCTGCCGCGCCTCGCCTCGGCCCTCGAGCTCTACCGCGGCCCCTTCCTGGAGGGCTTCACGCTCGGCGATTGCCGCGAGTTCGACGATTGGCAGCTTGATCGGGAGACGGAACTGCGGGACGAGCACGCCGCCCTGCTCCGGCGCCTGGCCGCCGCCTGTTCAAGGGCCGGCGACGCCGCGGGGGCGGTCGCGGCCGCGCGGCGGCTCGTCGCGGAAAACCCCTATGACCAAGCGGGTCACCGGCTCCTCGTCCGGGTCCTCGCCGCGGCGGGCCTGTGGGCGGAGGCCGAGCGGCAGGGCCGGGACTGCGAGCGCATCCTTAAGGACGAGCTGGGGATCGCGCCCGACGCGAAGACGGCCGCCCTCCTCCGGGCGGCGCGCGGGCGCGATCCCGAGGCGGCCGGCCCCGAACGGACGGCGCCGCCGGCCGGACAGGTCCGGAGCCCAGCCGCCCGCGGCCCGCGGCCGCCGCCCAAGCCGCGGACCTCCTTCGTCGGG
>DAINBW010000143.1:0-6829 GCA_036732745.1 Spirochaetales bacterium
CCGCTTCTTCCTCTACGTCGAGAAGGCGGACGAGCTCTTCGACGGCGCCGAGACGAGCCTCAACCGCCGCTATCTCGGCCGCACGCCCGTCGCCGAGGCCCGGCTCGCGCCGGGCGACTACATCCTGCGGGTGGAGGCCCCGGGCTACCGCGCCCGGGAGCTTCGCCTGACCCTCGCGGAAAAAACCCTGACCAAGATCATCTTCGAGCTCGAGCGCCTGACCGGCTTCCTCCACGCGCGCGTCGTCCCCGCCGACGCCGAACTCCGGGTCGACGGCGAGCGGAAGGGCACGGGCCTCGTCGAACTGCCCACGGGAACCCGGATCGTCGGGATCCGCCGTTTCGCCTATCGCGACGCCGAGGTGGCGGTCGAGATCCTCGAGGACCGGACGAGCTACCTGGACATCGTCCTCGAACCCGCGCCCTTCGAGGTGTCGCCCCTCCGGGCGGGCAGGGCCTCCTTCAATCCGCGCAACGCGGGGCTCCACGGCCGGAGCTCCCTCGAGTTCGAGGTCAGCTCGTACGGAAGCGCGACCCTGTCGATCCTCGACGCCGGGGGAAGCCCCGTCGCGACGGCGGAGTTCCCCTCCTTCGACACCTGGAGCCAGTCCTTCGCCTGGAACGGCCGCGACGCCGGGGGCGCGCCCCTTCCCGATGGACGTTATGCGGTCCTGCTCGAGGCGCGGCCGGCCCCCCCGCCGGGCGCCGGCCGGGACGCCGCGGCCGCGGGGGATCCGGTCCGCCGCGAGACCTACGTGACCCTCGATTCGCGGTTCGTCGTGGAGCCCGTCGGCCTTTCCTTCGGCCTGCCGGGCCTCCGCCATTTTCCCGATCCCCGGGGCATCCCCCGCGGCGCCTTCGCGCTCGAGATGGGGGCGACGCTCGCGCCGGACCGCGCGGAGCCGCCGGCCGTCTCGGTCGGCGCCGGCGTCGGCGTCGGCCCCCTGTTCATCTGCTTCGGCGGCGCCGTGGAGCCCGGCGAGGGCGGCGGCGTGGAGGCGGCCCTTTCACTAGGCCTGCCCCTCCTGCCCGCGGCCTCCAAGACGGCGCTCGCGCTCTTCCTGCGCGGCGCCTTCGGGAGCGCAGCGACGCCCCTCCTCCCCGGCGCGCCCGCGGCCGGCGGCGGCTTCGTCGAGGCCGCCTTGCCGGCATCCCATTCCCTGGGCGCCCTGCGCCTGGGCCTTGCGCCCGGCATTGCCCTCGACCTTGACGCGAACGGCGGCGCGGCGGCGCGCGGCTTCCTGCGCGCGGGCCTCTGGTACGCGGGTCCGAACTTCCAGGTCGGCGCGTCGGGACAGTTCTCCTCGGGCGGATCCGGCGCGGCCCTCTTCGAGCCCCTCTGGCCGGCCGGCCTAGCCGCGGAGGGGCGCTGGCTCTTCGACCCTTCGCCCCTCGTCGCCGGCTTCCGCCTCTCCGCCGAGCTCGATCCCTCAGGTCTGGCGGAGCCCCGCCTCGACCTGAGCCTCGGCCTCCTGCTTTAGGACTGGACCTCGGGGCCGGCGCCTTAGCCGGGCGCGGCCCTGCCCGCCCCGCCCTCACCACCGCCCGCCCCGCCGGCCTCGAGGGCGGCGAGGATGAGGCGGTTCAACTCGGCCTGGGACCAGGGCTTGCGCACGCAGGCGATGAGGCCGCCCTTGGCGCGGGCCGCCTCGAAGGACTCATCGGACATGTTGCCCGTGATGATGATGCCCTTGAGCCCCGGGCGGTCGCGCTTGAGGCGGATGAGCAGCTCGTCGCCGCGCAGGCCCGGCATGAGCCAATCGGTGATCACGAGGGGGATCGCCCTGCCCTCGCGCTCGAGCTCGCCGGCGATCTCCTCGGCCTCGGCCCCCGACAACGCGGTTTCATAGGAGTAGCGCTGGCCGAAGAGCAGCCTCAGTTCCATCTTGAGGGAGAGGAGGACGACGGCCTCGTCGTCGACGCAGAGGATGGCTTCTTTCATGGTCGCGGGGCCGGGGCCGCGAGCGGAAGCCGGACGATGATCCGCGAGCCCCCGCCCCTGGAATCTTCGAAGCCGATGGAGCCGCCCTCCTCCTCGACGATGGCCGCCGCGGCCGAAAGGCCGAGCCCTTCGCCGGCGGCCGCGCGACGGTTGGCGCCATAAGGGGTGAAGAGCTCCGGCACCTTCTCGGGCGGAATCCCGGGCCCGGTGTCCTCGAAGGCGACCAGGGCTTCCGCGCCGCTTCGGCTCGTCGTGATCGAAAGGCGGCCGCCGCCGGCCATCGCCTCCAGGGCGTTCTCCACGAGGTTCATCCAGACGACGAGGAGGCGCTCTTCCTCGCCCAGGACCGGCGGCAGATCCGCGGCGTAGTCCTTGGCGAGTTGGACGCCGCCGCCGAAGCGGTCGCCGAAAAAGCCGACGACCTTGTCCAGGGTCGAGGCGAGGTCGAGGGGGGACGAGGGCGGGCGCGGCAGGCTGCGGTCGTAGTTTTCCAGCGCGCCGATGACGCCGGCGGCCCGGCCTACCTCCGCGACGACGATGGAGGCGAGGCGGGTGAAGGCCGCGGTCTCCGAGACGGCCTCCACGAGGTGCAGGCGATCTTCCTTGGGCATGGCGGCGAGCTCGGGCAGGGGCAGCCCCTCGGTGGAGAGGCCCATGTCGGCGAAAAATTCGGACAGGGTCTCGGTCTCCTCCGGGTCGTCGATGCCGGCCGCGGCCAGGGCCGCCGCGGTCGCCCGCCGTTCGGCTCGGGAGACGAGGCGGCTGCCCGAATCGCGCGAGGCCACGAGCAATTCGGAGAAGATCGCCATCCGCGACAGGTCCGCGGAGCGCAGGAAGGGCATCAGGGCCGAGAATCTGCCTTCGACCAGGGACGCGAGGCTCTCGGCCGCGGAGCGGAGGGCGGCCAGGGGACTGTTGAGCTCGTGGGCGAGGCCGGCGGCCAGGCGGCCGACGACGGCGCGCCGCTCGGCGCGGATGAGACTCGAACGCATCGCGACGAGGTCGGCGAGCACGGCCTCGAGCCGGTTGTTCGCCGCGAGCGCCTCCCCGTGCGCGGCGGCCAGGTCCTTCGCCCGCTCGCGCAGGGCTTCGGTCCGGTCCTCGACGCGGAGCTCGAGCTCCTCGTTGAGCTCGCGGAGCGCGGTCGTGCGCTCCTCGACGAGGCGCTTGAGCCGCCGCGAAAGCAGGGTCGCGCCGAGGGCGATGACGCCCAAGGGGCCCGCCACGAGGGCGACCCAGAGGAGGATCTCGGCCAGTCCCCCGGACTTCGGCTCCAAAACGCCGAGTCGCGCGTCGAAAAGGCGGTCGTAGTCGCCCGAAAGCTTGACGAGCGCCAGCCCCTCGTTGAGCCGGGAGACGAGATCGTAGTTGTCCGGCCGCACGGCGAAGCAATAGCGCCGGGGGAAGAAGGCGGTCCCGACCGATTCGAGGCCGAGAATGCCGCGTTGCCTGATCTCGAAGTAGCCCACGGGCTTCGGCGCGACAACCGCGTCCAGCTCGCGCCGCGCCAGGGCCTCGAGGGCGAGCCCCGGATTGGCGAACAGGACGGGCCGGAGGCCGAGCTCGATGAGCCGCTCGTGGATGAAGTCCCCTTCCTGGCAGCCGAGCCGCAAGGCGCGATAGTCCTCGAGCCGTTCGCCCGAGGAGGCGCCGCGGCGGACGAAGAGGGAATAGCTCAGGCTCGAGTGGGGCGTCGAAAAATCGTAGAGCCGGTCGCGTTCTTCCGAATACAGGAGCCCCGT
The DNA here is from genome assembly GCA_036732745.1 of Spirochaetales bacterium. Classification (GTDB taxonomy): domain Bacteria; phylum Spirochaetota; class Spirochaetia; order Treponematales; family Rectinemataceae; genus JAEUJG01. The sequence goes on from DAINBW010000143.1 coordinate 3,684, forward strand.
CAGCATGTCGAGCCGGCCCGCGGCGAAATCCGCCTTGACGTCGTCCCACTCTCCGCCGACGAGCTCGAGCTCGATGCCCATCTCGCGGGCGACCGCCTTGGCGAGTTCGACCGTGAAGCCGGCGGGCTTGCCCGAGGCGTCCAGGTATTCGAAGGGAGGATAGGCCTTGTCGAAGCCCGCGCGCACCGGCGCCGCCGCGGCGGACAGGCATGCGGCCAGGAAAAAGGAGACGGCGAGGTGTCTTGGGCGCACGGATCCTCCTTGCGATGCCCCGCTCAGGGACTAAGTATCGTCGAGGTCGGCGCGGCGGTCAACGCGGGCTTCCCCTCGCCCTTCGACCAAGGGTATAGTCCGGGTAGCCCGGAAGGCCCAAGCGCCCCGGGCACGGGGAGGAGTTCCGCATGAGTTCGATCGTTTCCCTCGTCCGCCGCGCCGACTACGAAGCGGCGGCCCTGGACCGCGCCGTCGCCGAGGCGATCGAGCTCGCGGGGGGCTTGGAGGTCGGCGGGGCTTCGGTCCTCCTCAAGCCGAACCTCCTCAACGCGAACGGCCACGAGCGGGCGGTGACGGTTCATCCGGCCTTCATCGCCGCGGCGGTCCGCTGGCTCAAGCGGGCGGGAGCCGGCCGCGTTCTCGTCGGCGACTCCCCGGGCTGGCAACCCCAGGATCTGGTCGGGCGGCTGACGGGCGCCCGCGAGGCGGCGGAGGCGGCCGGCGCCGAGTGGGTCGACTTCTCCGAAGGCGTCGAATTCGAGGCACCCGCCGGCCGGATCGCGAAACGCTTCCGTTTCGCTAAATGCCTCGCCGAAACCGACCTCCTCGTCAGCCTGCCCAAGCTCAAGACGCACCAACTCATGTACTACACGGGCGCGATCAAGAACCTCTTCGGCCTCGTGCCCGGCCTGGAAAAAAGCGCCTTCCACCTGCGCTTCCCCGGCCGCGCCGAATTCGCCGCGATGCTCGCCGACCTGGTCCTCGCCGCGCGGCCCGACTTTTCGCTGATGGACGCCGTCGTGGCGATGGAGGGACCGGGCCCGAACAACGGCCGTCCCCGCCGGCTGGGCCTCGTGATGGCCTCCCGCGATCCCCTTGCCCTGGACTGGAGCGCCGCCGAGCTCATCGGCTACGACCCCCGTCAGGTTCCCTACCTGGCCGAGCTCATGGACCGGCTGGGCGCCGCCAAAGCCGCCAGGGGCGAGGAGCCGCGCCGGGAAGGGACGCGCGCCGCCGCCGGCGAAGGAACGGCCCTCCGCCGGGGCGCCGGCCTGCCCGACTGGGTTGCTTCCCCCGAGGACATCCGCGTCGCCGGCGTGCCGATCGCCGAGGCCAAACCGGCATCCTTCGAACTCGTGCCGGTCCTCGGCAAGAGCGACTTCCTGGCGGAAAAGCTGCCGCCCTGGCTTCATCGCCTCGTGAAGGGCTTCATGGTGCCGCGGCCCCGTTTCCTCGACGCGAAGTGCGTTGCCTGCGCCGGCTGTGTCCGCATCTGCCCCGCCGCGGCCCTGGAGCTCGTGCCCGGGCGCTCCGGCAAGCGCCGCGTCGAGCTCGACCTCGCCAAGTGCATCCGCTGCTACTGCTGCCACGAGATCTGTCCGGAGGACGCCATCGCCCTCGTGCGCCGGCCCTTCTAAAAACCCAATGAATCCGTAGTTTCGCATGGGCGAAACCGCCCAAGGCCGCGGCGCCGCTTCCCTCCGCCGCCGCGGCCTGCTAGGATGGAGCATGCAGCGCCAAGCCTCACTCGCCGAGCTCCTCGACTTCGGCCCCCAAGAACAGTACCGTCGCCTCGATTTCGGAAGCGCCGCGGAACCGCGGGGCGAGCGGGGACGACTCATCGTCGGCGATGTCCTTCTCGAGGCCCTGGCCCGCGCGGCCTTCGAGGAGATCGCCTTCAAGCTGCCCGCCTCGGTCGCCGAGGGCTTCGCCGGCATCCTGACCGACGCGGGCGCTTCGGAGGCGGAGCGCTTCGTCGCCGCGAGCCTCCTCCGGAACGCGGCCATCGCCGCGGAGGGCATCTTGCCGATCTGCCAGGACACGGGCACCGCCCTCGTCTACGGCTGGAAGGGCGCGCTCGTGGAAAGCTCCGGCCGCGACGAGGAGGCCTTGGCCGCCGGCGCCGCCGCCGCCTACGCCGCCAGGCGCCTCCGCGCCTCGCAACTCGAGCCGACGGGCTTCCTGGCCGAGCGCAACACGGGCACCAACCTTCCCGTCCACCTGGATCTCCGCGCAGCGCCCGGCGCCGAGTACCGACTCTGTTTCGCCGCGAAGGGCGGCGGATCGGCCAACCGCACGAGCCTCTCGATGGAATCGCCCGCCCTCCTCGACGCGGCGGCCCTCGAGGCGCGCCTCGCCGCCCTCGTAAAGGGGCTCGGCCCCTCGGGTTGCCCGCCCTACCGCATCGGCCTGGTCCTCGGCGGCCAGGCTCCCGAAGAGGCGCTCTACCTCCTGACCCTCGCGACCCTCGGCCTGCTCGACGGCCTTCCGGCCGCGCCCCCCGACCGCCCGTCGGACCGGGCGGCGGGCGGATCCGTGGGCGGGGCGGCGGGAGAAGCCGCGCCGCCGGCGGGACTGCCGTTGCGCGATCCGGCCTGGGAGGAACGCCTGACGCGGCTCGCCGCGGCCACCGGCGTGGGCGCCCAGTTCGGCGGGAGCCGCCTCGCCCTCGACGCCCGGGCGATCAGGCTGCCGCGGCACGCGGCGAGCCTGCCCCTGGCCTTCGGCGTGGCCTGCGCGGCGCAACGGCGCGCCCGCGCCGTCGTCGGCGCCGACGGGGTCTTCCTCGAGCGCATGGAGGAGGATCCGGCGCGGCTTCTTCCCGCGAGCTTGCCCGCCCTGCCCGGCGCGCGGCGCGTGGACCTGGACCGGCCGATGACCGAACTCGCGGCCTTCCTCGGCTCGCTCCAGCCCGGCACGCCCCTCCTCCTCTCCGGTACGGTCGTCACCGCGCGGGACGCGGCCCACGCCCGGTTCCGCGCGGATCTCCGCGCCGGCCGCCCCCTGCCCTCCTACCTGGCGCGGCATCCGGTCTTCTACGCGGGCCCCACGGAGGCGGCGCCCGGCCAGGCCTCCGGATCCTTCGGTCCGACCACGGCCGGCCGGATGGACGGCTACCTCGACGAGCTCATGGAACGCGGGGCCTCCCTCGT
>DAINBW010000144.1:0-6814 GCA_036732745.1 Spirochaetales bacterium
AGGCTATCTTTCCGAAGACGGAAGCGATGATCCCGATTGCCTCCCTCAGTTCCTTTTCAGTGATCACGAGGGGAGGGGCGAAACGTATGATATTGCCATGGGTCTGCTTGGCGAGGAGGCCCGCGTCGCGGAGGGCGATGCAGACGTTCCAGGCCTCGAAGCCCTTCTCGAAGACGACGGCGTTGAGGAGACCCTTGCCGCGGACCTGCTTGATCTTCGGGCAGACGATCTTGGAAAGCTCGTCGCGGAAGATCTTGCCGAGGCGCTCGGCGTTCTCGTCAAGCTTCTCCTCCTCGAGGACCTCGAGGGCGGCGATGCCGACGGAGGAGGCGAGGGGGTTGCCGCCGAAGGTGGAGCCGTGGGTGCCGGGCGTGAAAACCTTCATCACGTCGTGGTCCGCGACGATGGCGGAGATGGGCATGATGCCGCCGCCGAGGGCCTTGCCGAGGCACATGATGTCCGGGCGTGCGTTCTCGTGCTGCCAGGCGAAGCGCTTGCCGGTGCGGCAGAAGCCCGTCTGGATCTCGTCGCAGATGAAGAGCATCTTGTGCTTCGTGCAGATCTCGCGGACGGCCTTGAGGTAGCCCGAATCCGGCACGAAGACGCCGGCCTCGCCCTGGATGGGCTCGATGATGACGGCGACGGTGTTCGGCGTCACGGCCTTCTCGATGGCTTCGGCGTTGTTGTAGGGGACGCGCTTGAAGCCGGTCACGTAGGGGCCGTAGTTCACGTAGGAGTCGGGATCGTTCGACATGGAGATGATGGCGATCGTGCGGCCGTGGAAGTTCTCCTCGACGCAGATGATCTCCTGCTTGCCGTTTTCGACGCCCTTGACCTCGACGCCCCAGCGGCGCGCGGCCTTGAGGGCGGTTTCCACGGCCTCGGCGCCGGTGTTCATGGGAAGGGCCATCTCGAAGCCGGTGAACTCGCAGAGCTTCTTGAGGAAGAGGCCCATCTTGTCGTTGTGGAAGGCCCGGCTCGTCAGGGTGCAGGTGTCGAGCTGGTCCTTGACGGCCTTGATGATCTTGGGGTGGCGGTGGCCCTGGTTAACGGCCGAATAGGCCGAAAGGAAGTCGTAGTATGTCTTGCCTTCCGGGTCCTTGACCTTGCAGCCTTCGGCCCAGGAGATGACGACGGGCAGCGGGTGGTAGTTGTGCGCTCCGTACTTTTCGTCCAGGGCGATGTAGTCCTGGGATTTCATGTAGAGAACCTCCTAGCCCCCTTCCGGGGGCGATTGGGCCATTATAGCACCGCGCGCCGGGGAAAGCCAGAAAAAAAAGTACGAATTAGTATAATCGATAAAAATAGGCGCCCGCCGCATTGTTATGCAAACGGGCGCCGAAAGGCAGCTCGGGGCGTGGATGCTTATGCAGGGCGCCGTAGCGGGGCGGCGCCGCGGGACGCCGCCCGAACGGTCCTAGCGGGCGAAAACGAGCTTGGCCCTGGCCGCGTGGCGCTCCAGCGCCAGCTCCACGAGGCGCGAAAGGAGCTCGGAATAGGGGAGTCCGCCGGCTTCGCACATCTTGGGATACATCGAGATGGAGGTGAAGCCCGGGATGGTGTTCACCTCGTTGAGGAGGATCTCCCCCGTGCGCTTGTCGAGGAAGAAATCGACGCGGGCCATGCCGGCGAGATCCAGGGCCGAGTAGGCGGCCACCGCGAGCTTGCGGACGCGGGAGGTTTCCTCGGGCGTGAGGCGGGCGGGGATTTCGAGGCTGGCGCCTTGGGGATCCAGGTACTTGGCCTCGTAGTCGTAGAATTCGTGGGTCGGCAGGACCTCGCCCGGCGCGTAGGCGACCGGCTTGCCGTTGCCGAGGACCGAGCATTCGATCTCGCGGGCGTCGACGAAGGGCTCGACCAGGGCTTTTTCGTCCCAGCGGAGGGCTTCGCGGAGGGCCGCGCCGAGGGCCGCGGGCGCGCCGACCTTGGAGGCGCCGACCGAGGATCCCGCGCAGGCCGGCTTCACGAAGAGGGGCCAGCCGAAGCGCATGCCGAGCTCGGAGGCGAGGGCCGCGTCGGTTTCCGGACCGTCGAGTTCCGAGGCGCGGACCAGGCGATAGGGTACGACGGGGAGGCCGGCCCGCAGCCACAGGGCCTTCGCCTTTTCCTTGTCCATGCCGAGGGCCGAGCCGAGGACGGGAGCGCCGACGTAGGGAAGATCCGCCGTTTCGAGGAGCCCCTGGATGGTGCCGTCCTCGCCGAAGGTGCCGTGGAGGACGGGGAACACCGCCTCGCAAGGAAGGGCGGAGACTCCGCCGGAGGATTCGAACACGAGGCCGCCGGCGGCGCCGCCCGAGGGCGCGGCGAAGACGCGGGCACCCCGCGCCACGGGAATGGGCATGAGGCCTTCCCGCACCTTGGCGACGAGGTCGGGAGCTTGGAGATACCAGGTTCCGTCCTTGGCGATGCCGACGAGGACGGGCTCGAAGCGCGCCGGGTCGAGGTTGCGTACGACGTAAGCGGCGGAGGTTTGGGATACCTCGTGCTCGCCGGACTTGCCGCCGTAGAGAATAGCGATGCGCTTCATGCCTGCTCCTTGATGCGGGAAGAATAGCCGAGTTCGGCCAAGGCGCGTTCGGCCTCGGCGATTTCGTCGTAGGGGATCGCCCCCTGCTTGTAGATGATGGAATTCTCGTGTCCCTTGCCGAGGAGGGCCACGATGTCGCCGGGGCGGGCGAGCGAAAAGGCCTTGCGGATCGCGGTCGGCCTGTCCGGAATGACGAAGAGCTCCTCCCCGCGCTTTTTCTCGGGACAGCCGGCGGCGATCATCTCGAGCAGCTCCGTCGGATCCTCGCCGCGGGGATCCTCGTCGGCGAGGATGACCACGTCGAACCAGTCGGCGGCGATGCGGCCCTGGCGGGGCCGTTTCTCCACGTCGCGTTCGCCGCCGGAGCCGAAGACGCAGAGCATCCGGGCCGCGGCGCGCGCGCGCAGCGGCGGGAAGACCGCCTCGAAGGACGAGGGGGTGTGGGCGTAGTCGACGAGCACCTCGAATGGCTGGCCGCGGTCGATGGCGGTCATGCGCCCGCGCACCGGCTTGAGGGCGGGCAGGAGGGGAAAGAGCTCGGTCCAGTCCCTGGCGGTGATCCCGGCGACCGCCGCGAGCGCGGCGAGGGCGTTGTCGACGTTGAAGGCGCCGGGCAGCTCGATGCGCGCCTCGCGCCTCGTCCCGCCCGACTCGATGACAAAGCTTGAACCTGCGGCGTCGGAGCGGATCTCCGTCGCGCGGAAATCCGCGGCCTTGCCCTTGGAGGAGAAGAAGCGCGTCTCCTTGGCCGTGGCGGCGGCGAAGTAGGGAGCGGAGGCGTCGTCGGCGCAGGCGAGGCCGAAGGAGGGAATCGGCCGCAGGGCGTCGCCGACGCGCTTTTCGTGGCCGCACCGGTCCAGGGCGCGGAAAAGGTTGGCCTTGTCCGCGCGATACCGTTCCCAGCTGCCGTGGAACTCGAGATGCTCATGCGTGACGTTCATGAAGACCGCGACGTCGAAGGCGACATCGCCGAGGCGATTGAGGAGGGGCGAAAGCCCGTGGGAGGAGGATTCGACGACGGCGTAGCCATAACCCGAATCGCGCATTTCCGCGAGCATGCGCTGGACGGCGGGAGCCTCGGGCGTGGTCTGGTGCTCGGGATTGGGCCGTTCGCCCGAGCCCGTGTCGGACATGACGGTGGAGAAGAACCCGGCCTTTTCGCCGGCCAGCTTGAGCAGTTGGTAGATGAGATAGACGGTCGTGCTCTTGCCTTCCGTGCCCGTCACGCCGATGACCGCCATGGAGCGGCTGGGATGTCCGTAAAAGGCCGCGGCGACGGGAGACATCGCCTGGCGGCTCGAGGGAACGCGGAGATAGGCGATGCCCGGGACATAGTTGTCGAGCTCGCCTTCGTGGACCACGGCGACGGCGCCGGCGGCGATCGCGGGGGCTATGAAGCGCCGGCCGTCGGCGTGGAGGCCCGGCAGGGCGAAGAAGAGATGACCCGCGCCGACCGCCCGGGAGTCATAGGCCAAGCCGGAGATCGCGACATCGACGGGACCGCGGCGCTCGAGGAGCTCGAGGCCGTGGGCAAAATCTCGGAGGTTCCGTTCCATGGCGCTACCATAGCACCGGCGCTTGCGCCTATCAAGGACTGGGCCTCCGAATGGGCCCGCGACCGCGGCGCCAAGGTGGAACGGCGGGTTTCGCGGCCTTGGGCCGGCGCGCGGCCGGGAGCCTAGAAGGTGATGGCCGCCTTCCCTCCGAAGTAATAGGCGAAGCCGATGCCCTCCGTCGTCAGTTCGGGCATGTAGAAGCCCATGGCCCCGAGACCGAGGCGGAAATTCTGCTTCTTGCCGATCTTGTACCAGATCGACAGGTCGGGGAAGAACAGCTTCCCGGTGTCGATCTTGTTGAAGAGTCCGGCCATCGCGAAGATTCCACCGCCCGCCTGCGCTTCGATCACGACGGGACCGAGATGGACCTCGGCGAAGGCGTTGGGCCAGAGCACGCTTTCCAGGATCAGCGTGAAGGCACGCGCCCCGAGGCCAAGCTTCACCACGCCGAGATCGAACTGGTAGTGGAGGGAAGCCTCTGGGAAGGGAATGAAGTAGGTGTTGAAAAAGTCCACGGTGCCCTGGGAAATTTCGGCGTTTCCCCTCAGAGCCGTTCCTATTCCTTTCGGGACGTCGATGCCGACATCGAGCCGGAGCTGGGCGAAGGCCGGGACGGCCAGGAGGAGAATCAGCGTGGCGGCCAGCAGGCTGCGTTTCATGGCAAACCCCCTTGGCATGGCTAGGACATGCCTCATGACCTTAACTATAGATCAAAATCCTTCGCTTTTCATTTCTTCCGCGCTTCGGTAGAATCGGAACGCCGGAGGTCCATCATGTATACGGTCCGCGTCGAGGCGAGCTTCGCCGCCGCCCATTTCCTGTCCCACTACCAGGGCAAGTGCGAGCGCTTGCACGGTCACAACTACCGGGTGCGCGCCTTCGCCCGCGGGGAAAACCTCGACGAGGGCGGGATGCTCCTCGATTTCGGCGAACTCAAGGGCGCGCTGCGCGCGGTGATCGAGCGACTGGACCATGGATTGCTCAACGATCTGGACTGTTTCCGGGGCGACCCGAGCGCTGAGCGGATCGCCGCCTATATCTTCAACGGCATCGTCGAGCTCTTGCCGTCGGCGCCCCTCTCCGCCGTGGAGGTTTTCGAGACCGAGACGAGCATGGCTCGGTATGAGCCTTGAGGGACCGGCGGCAACCTACGCGGGGACCCGCCTGATCGCCTACATCGGCAACAAGCGAGCGCTTCTTCCCTTTCTCGACGCGCTTTTCAACGAACTCGAGGAAGCCGCGCCGATCCGGACCTTTCTCGATCCCTTCGCCGGTTCCGGCGCCGTGAGCCGCCTGGCGCGGACCCGCGGCTGGTTGGTCCAAGCGGCCGACGCGGAGGACTACGCCGCCCTCGTCTGCGCCTGTTGGCTCGCCGTGCCCGCGGAGGCCCTGGGCGGCCTGTTTCGGGGGGAGGGCGGGCTGGAGGCCGTGTTGGAGCGCCTCAACACCCTGCATCCCTCCCGCGAAAACCGGGATTTCCCCCATGAGCCCTACCTGTCGCGGCATTACGCGCCGGCCGACACCGCGCGCGCCGACTGGCGGCGGGAGCGGCTCTTCTACACCGCGGAGAACGCCGTGTTCCTGGATCGCGCCCGCAACGCGATGGAAGCGCTCCGGCCGGCGGCCGGGATCCCGGATGCGCAGGGGGCGCCTTCGCCCTCGTCCGACGCGTGGGCGATGGAGCGGGCCCTCCTCCTCGGGCCGCTCATCTACGCGGCGGCGACGCAAGCCAACACCTCGGGCGTGTTCAAGGCCTGTCACAAGGGCTTCGGCGGCCATGGGCAAGACGCCCTTGGCCGGATCATGAAGCCCATCCGCCTCGAGGCGCCCATCCTGTGGCCGGGACCGGCGGCGAGCGTCGAGCGTTCGGACGCCGCCGGATTCTGCTCCGGCCGGAGCGTCGATCTCTGCTATCTCGATCCGCCCTACAACCAGCACCAGTACGGCTCCAATTACCACCTCCTCAACGCGATCGCCCGCTGGGAGCGCAAGCCCGTTTCAGAGGAGCGGCGCCCCGACGGCGGATTCCGCCACAAGGCGGGCATCGATCCCTCCTGGATGGAGCGCCGTTCCGCCTTCTGTTCGAAGACCGAGGCGACCGCGGCCTTCCGTGAGCTCTTCGCCGGCATCGACGCCAAGCGCATCGTCCTTTCCTACAACGATGAGGGCATCGTTCCGCCCGAAGCGCTCTATGACCTTCTCTCCGACCGCGCCGAGGTGCGCATCCGGAGTTCCGACTATGTGCGCTATCGCGGCGGCCGCCAGAGCTCGGCCCGGCGCCTCAAGAACCGCGAACTGCTCTTTGTCGCCGAGCGGCGTACGCCGTCGGGCGCTCCGGCGCGGAGCGCGGCGCGGCGCGACGACGAACTCGGCGCCCTTCGCGCGGAGCTCCGGCTTTCCGCCTGCCTCGCCTCGGCCCTGTCGCCCGAACGCGTCCGCGCCCTGCCGGAGCGGGAGGCCGAGGGAGAAGCGCCGTTCCCGCCCGCCGCGATCCCTGTTGGCGGGTGCCTTTTCCGGTCGGACAACCGCGTCGCTTTCCGGTGGCCGGGTGGCGCGCTGGCACTGCCGACCTATCGGCGGCTGCTGTTCGAGCCCGGCGCCGTCGTCGCCGCGGGGTTGGCGCCCGCGGAGCTCCGGGAATCGCTGGCGGCCCTGCTCGAGCCCCTCCTCGCGGAGGACAACGCCGAGGCCTGCGCCTCCGCCGCCGCCCTGTTGGAGGGCGGCGCCGCCG
>DAINBW010000145.1:0-6778 GCA_036732745.1 Spirochaetales bacterium
GGCGAGAAGCCCGCGGGCGGGGCCGCCTGACATGGAAGCCCTCGAGGGAGCGGTGGCCGGCCTCCTGGCCTCCTATGAGCGCGACGGCGGGGTCAACCACGCCGCCGGCCCGAACCTGCCGTCCCGCGAGGGCGTCGTCCGCGCGCTCGACGACCTGGAGACCCTCGTGTTCCCCGGCTTCCGCCAGGAGGACGGGATAGACGACAGCAACATCGGCCTCGTGGCGGGCGAACTCGTCCACCGCGCGGCCAAGGCGCTGGTCCGCGAGACCGAGCGGAGCCTTGAGTACAAGTACCGCCTCGAGGGCAAATCGGGCTGCCCGGCGGCCTGCCACCTCGAGGCGCGGGACCTCGTCCTCGGCTTTTTCCAGGACCTGCCGGGCCTCCGCGCCCTCCTCATGGAGGACGTGGAGGCGGCCTTCCGCGGCGACCCCGCGGCCAAGAGCGTGGCGGAGGTGATCCTCGCCTACCCCGGCCTCGAGGCCATCGTCGTGCACCGCATCGCGAACTATTTCTGGCGGGCGGGACTGCCCCTCATTCCCCGGATGATGAGCGAAAAGGTGCACGGCAAGACCGGGATCGACATCCACCCCGGCGCGTCCATCGGCCGGCGATTCTTCATCGACCACGGCACGGGCGTCGTCGTCGGCGAAACGACGGTCATCGGCGACGACGTCAAGCTCTACCAGGGCGTGACCCTGGGCGCCCTCTCCGTCCGCAAGGAAGAAGGCGCCGTGAAGCGGCACCCGACCATCGAGGATGGGGTCACCATCTACTCGGGCGCCACCATCCTCGGCGGCTGCACCGTCGTCGGCGCCCGCTCGGTCATCGGCGGCAACGTCTGGCTGACGCATTCCGTGCCGCCGGACTCCAAGGTCTACCTGCCCGAGGGCGACGCCGTCCTCGTGGAAAGGCGCGGCGGCGAGGCCTGCGAATAGGGGCTCCAAGGCGCCCCGCGCCCGGCGGAACCACCGACCGCGTCGCCTAACGCTCCCCGGCCGAGCCCCGCCCGCCGGCGTCCCGGCCGCCGTCACCCCGGCCGCCCGGCCGAGTCCCGGCCATGCCGCGCCCGCCGGCGTCCCGGCCGCCGGCCCGCCCCGCGGGGCCACGCTCGCCGCCACGCGCCGCGGGGCCCCGTCCGCCGCCGCGCGCAGCGGCCTCGCGGCGCTCCTCCTCGAGCAGCGCCGCGGCGCGGACGGCCAGTGCCAACCGCTCCTCCACCAGGCCGTCCAGGTCGGCGATGCCCGCCGCGAGCGAGGCTTCGATCCGCTCGAGCTCGCGGGCCAGCTCCCCGCGCTTTGCCTTCGAACACCACTTTGACACCGCGGCGAGAGTCTCCGGCGAGCCGTAGGCCGCCGCCGCCAGGGCGCGGACTCCGCTCGAGTCCACGGCCCGGCGATAGATCCGCTCGGGCATCCCGGCCAGGTCCGTCCCCGGCCGCCCCGACCGGACGAGTTCGTCGAAGGCGCGGCGCCTGGCCGCGTAGACGAGGACCACGTAGAGCCCGCCCACCAGCTCGTTGCCGCGCGCCGACAGCGCGAGGGCGCCCCCGCGCGAGGCGCGAAACAGGTCTTCGTAGGCCGCGTCGTTGCGGCGGAGAAAGTCGTCGACGTCGGGCGACGCGTTGTCCGGATCGAGGCGCCCCTCCCGGAATACCGCCTCGGGCAGGAGGGGATCGAGCCGCTCGCGGTCCAGGCTCTGCGCCGGAACGACCTTCCCCGCGCCCTCCGGATCGCCGATCGCCGCGGTCCTGTAGGCGAACAAGGCGCCGAGGGCCGGGCCGGGAGCCTTGGCGAGGAGGCGGTTCTGGACGACGAGCCGAAGGTCCGCGTCGGAGAGCAGGTTGAGGCAATCATAAAGAGGGAGGTACTCGCGTCCGCCCGGGGCGGCGGGAAAACGGAAGACGCGATCCCGCCAGGCGGCCTCGGCGCCGCCCGCGAGCAGGGCCCGGGAAGCCGCCGCGAGGGCGCCGAGGGGATCAGCCTCAAGGCCGTCGGTTCCGGCGCCGAGGGCCCGCGCGAGGATGAGCGGATACCCCGCCGCCGAGACGGCGCGGCCCGCGCGAAAGGCCCCGCGGGCCGCGTAGCGGAAGTCGACGCGGAAGGCATTCTTGCCGGCGAGGGCCGGGGCGGGACAGGGACCGGCGGAAAAGGCGCTCGGCGCCAGGGCGGGCGACGCCGCGAGCTTCGACTTGAGCCGCGCGGAGGCGGCGCTCGCCACGGCGGCGGCCGTGCGGCTCCAGGCGGCCGCCGCCGCGGCGTCCCGCGGCGGGGCGGCGGGCGGCAAGCTCCAATACGCGCCGAGCCGGCCGGCCGGAGTGTCCGCCTTCCAGAAAAACCAGGGCTCCATCGGGACAGGCTCGCGGGAAAAGGCCTCGGGCCCGGCCGCGAGCGCGACGGGGCGGGCGCGGATCGGCAAGCCTTCGATGGAAAAGGCGAAGGGAAAGAGGAACTCGGCCGCGAGGGCGTCCAGCGGCTCCGAAAGCTCGAGCGAGGCAAGCGGTCCCGGCCGTTCCGGCTCGGGCGGCGCGTCCCCGCCCGCCGGTTCCCGGCCCGCCAGGCGCCGCAGAAAATCTCGAATGCCCATCGCGCTCCCCCTCACGACCGCCGGCGAGGGCCCGCCGCGCCGGCTGGCACCCCCGCGCGGTCCCTCGTCGCACCGTCACGAACCACTATACCGGATGCTTTTCGCGCCCGCCAGCGCGGCGGCGCCGGAGGCGGGAGCGGCCACGCTTGAAAAAATACGCGGGCGCGTTACAATAAGCGTAGGCTCCTGGAGCCGGATAGTCCGAAAGGACAGGAGGATCGCATGAAATCTCAGGACAAGGCCAAGAACGAAGAGAAGAAGAAGCCCCAGAAAACACTCAAGGAGAAGCGGGCCGAGAAGAAGTCCAAGAAAGACGCCAAGAGCTCCTCGTCCGACTGATCCTCGGCGGGTGGACGCGATAGCCGGCCTTGATGGCCGGTTTTTTTTTGCGCCCGGGCCTCAATCCCCGCCGAACAGGACGACGGGGCCCGCCTTCTCGCCGACGCGGATGGCGGACAGGTAGCGCGCCTCCTCCTTCTCCACGAGGGTGACGAGGTTCGCGGGAATCCGCTTCAGCAGCACCTTGCCGCTGGTGGGGAAGAAGAAGATCTTGCGCGGCTCGCGCCCGCCGACGTCCGAGGCGAGGATGGGTATGCCTTCCTTCTCGAGATACTCGAAGGCGAAGTCGATGTTGCCCTGCGGGATCTTGGTCGTCGAGCCGTCGGCGAAATGGAGCACCGCGCCGCCGCCGAAGACCTTGGCCTTCAGGTCGGCGCGCCGGGCGCCGAGCTTCATGAGCTCGTTGATGAGGAGCTCCATGGCGTACATGCCGTACTTGGCGTTGTCGCTGCGGACGAATTCCCGGGCGTTCACCTCGCCCGGCAACATGAAGTGGTTGAGGCCGCCGAACCTCGCCGCGGGTGAAAAGAGGGCGACGGCGATGCAGGAGCCGAGGACCGTGGAGATGATCCGGTCCTCCCCCGTCGCGAAGTACTCGCCGGGATGGATCGTGACCACTTCCTGCTCGAACTGGGTGATTCGGTGGCTATACATAGGGGCGGGCGCGGGGCGCCTAGAAGAGCGTGATCTCCCCCGCCTCGGTGCCTTCCTCCACGTCGAAATTGCCGATCTCGCCGGCCGTCTTCTTGTGGGTGAAGATGGTGAAGCGCTCGATCACCGAGCGCAGGCGCTCGTTCTTGATCGCGCCCGCGGCCGCGTCGGGCCCGAGCTCCGCGTCCACGGAGGCCTTGAGCGCGAGGAGGTCGCCGCGCGCCTCCTTGAGCCGGGAGGAGAGGCCGCGGATCAGGTCGAGCTCGCCGCGCGCCTCCGCGATCAGGGCGAGGAACTCCGGCGTATACAGGCTGAAGCCGTCCAGGGTCTTCGCGACCGAGATCTTGGCGCCGTTGAGGCAATCGATGTCGGACTCGACGCGGCGGAGCGTCGACTGGAGGCGGTCGGCCTCCCCGCCCTCGTCCTCGGCCTCCAAGGACGAGGCCTGTCGCTGGTCGCCTCCGCCCGAGCCGGCGTACGAGACGATGGCGGCGCTCGCCACCTTGATGAAGTCCTTGGTGGTGGTCATCGCGCCGGAGACGTCGTCGCCGATCCGGTCGGTGAGGTGGATCATGCCCTGGACGGTGGTGGTGACGCCGGCGAGGGCCCGGTTCTTGGCCACCTCGATGCGCGAGGCCACCACGATGTTCTGGAAGCGCGACAGGAGGCTCGCGAGCCCCCGGAAGCTCTCGTCCAGGACCTTCACCTGCTCCGCGAGCCGGCGCGAGGCGCCGATCACGCTCTTCTTGATGGATAGATAGCGGCTCGAGCCCTCGGCGAAGGCCATGGTGTCGGTGACGCCGCCCGTCGCGCGCGAGGAGACGGCCACGTAGGAGACGCGGCGCCCCTCGACCTCGGCGATGATACCCTTCACGCGCTCCACGTGGGAGGCGAAGCCCTCGGCGCCGACGTCGAGCTGGCCGACGATGTCCTCGATGAGGGAGGAGGACAGGTCGGCGATCGCGGCCACGTAGGCGAGCTCCTCGGCGCGGGCCAGCTCGCCCTCGCCCTCCGCGTCGTCGCGGAGCAGGGCGTCCACCTCGGCGGCGGAGCGGCGCGCCTCCTCGAGGGAAATCGAGACGTGCTGCAGGGACTGGCGGATGATGTCCTGGAGCTGGATGCCCTGCATGATGGACTGGATCGGCTCGCGGACGCCGGCGGCCTCGTCCAGGAGGCCCCCGAAGAAGCCGACCGCGTCGCGGATGCCGCGGTCGAGCTCATGGTAGCCGTGGGAGAGGGCGCGGTCGATCTCGGCGAAAAAGCCCGACTGGAAGGCCTCGAGCTCGCCGAGGGAGTCGCGGAGCTTGCCGAAATACTCGAGGAGGGAGCGGCCCCGGGCCGTGATCTCCTCGGTGAGGGCGATGGTGCGGGTGGAAAGGCGCTTGAGCTCGTCCGTGATGACCGAAAAAGCCTTGCCGGCGTTGCCCGATTTCAGGGCGACCGTCATCGCGTTGAGGGAGATGATCTCCATCTCCTCGGAATCCAGCCGAACGCGGCCGATGACCTCCTCGAGGCCGGAGAGCCGCTCGATGCTCTCGACGATGAGGGCGAGGAAGGCGGCGTCGCGCTCCTGGACCTTCTTGAAGAAGACGCCCGATTCCTCCGCGAAGGAGGCCATCGAGCCAAGCCCCGCGGCGGAGCCTTCCCCGAGGATCGTGGAGAAGGCGCGGATCTCGTTCCGCGCGATGTCGGAACTCTTGCCCATCTCGGCGACGAGGCGCGGGAACAGGCGTCCCAGAGCGAGGTAGACGCCTTCGCTCTCCTTCTCGATGCGCCCGACCTCGCCGATCAGGGCGGATACTCGATCCGATACGTTGAATGGCACGAATCCACTATAAACGAAGCGGGGGAGCGCCGCAAGGACGCTCCCCCGTTCACGGCCGGCGGCCGCGGCCGATCGCCGCGATCAGGCCTGCTCGTCGAACTTGACGGGGAGGATGGAAAGCTCGGTCTCGCGGTCGAAGTAGCGGGCCTTCTCCATGACGGGGGCGAAGGCGATCGCGTCGCCGGACTTGTAGAGATGGTGGGGCGGGATCTTCGCCACGAGGGGCTGGGTCGAGGTGCTCGCGTAGAGGTGGATCTCCGCGCCGAGGGGCTCGACGACGGTGACCTTGGCCTTGATGACGCCGTTCGGGGCGGTGCCGCTCTCGGAGACGGGAATGTCCTCGGGGCGGATGCCGAAGGAGACTTCCTTGCCGACGTAGGGCTTGAGGAGGGCGAGGTGCTCGGCGGCGGGCTTGAGCTTGAAGCCGCCCTCGTCGAGCATGATCTGGCCGCCTTCCTCGATCACCTTGGCGGTGAGGAAGTTCATGGGCGGGGAGCCGATGAAGCCGGCGACGAACTTGTTGATCGGGTGGTTGTAGAGGTAGAGGGGGGAACCGATCTGCTGGACCTTGCCGTCGCGCATGACGACGATCTTGTCGCCCATGGTCATGGCCTCGACCTGGTCGTGGGTGACGTAGATCATCGTGGCCTGGAGGCGGTCGTGGAGCTCGATGATCTCCGCGCGCATCTGGACGCGGAGCTTGGCGTCGAGGTTGGAGAGCGGCTCGTCGAAGAGGAAGACCTTGGGATTGCGGACGATGGCGCGGCCGACGGCGACGCGCTGGCGCTGGCCGCCGGAAAGCTGCTTGGGACGGCGGTCGAGGAGCTTCTCGATGTCGAGGATGCGGGCGGCCTCGCGGACGCGGGTGTCGATCTCGGCCTTGGGGATCTTGCGGATCTTGAGGCCGAAGGCCATGTTGTCGTAGACCGTCATGTGCGGATAGAGGGCGTAGTTCTGGAAAACCATCGCGATGTCGCGATCCTTGGGCGGGACGTCATTGACGATCTTGCCGTCGATGAGGAGCTCGCCCTCGGAAATGTCCTCGAGACCGGCGACCATGCGCAGGGTCGTGGACTTGCCGCAACCGGAAGGTCCGACGAAAACGACGAATTCCTTGTCGTTGATGACGATGTTCGCTTCCTCGACGGCGCGGACATTGCCCTCGTACACCTTGCCGATCTTCTTGAGTTCCACCTTGGCCATTCTAAAACCTCCATGGGAGTTATGCTATTGGATGTGAGTGTAGCCCGATTTTTGCGAGGCGTCAAACAATAGTTGCGTGCAAATATTGGACTGGAATGCTCAACAATTGAAACAGCCGAGTACCCCCCCCCCCCCCCCCCCCCCCCCCCCCCCCCCCCCCCCCCCCCCCCCCCCC
>DAINBW010000146.1:0-6719 GCA_036732745.1 Spirochaetales bacterium
CCAGCCGCGCCCCCTACCGCCGTCAAGGAGCCGGAAGGCGCCGACAAGCTCCCCGCGGCCGCTACCGCGGCTCCCGGAGAAGAGGGCCGCGACCTCGCGGGACTCAGGAGCATGGCCGAGCGCTTCTCGGGGACGCCGGCGCCGTCGCCCCGGACGCCGAACGAACCCCGGGCCCTCCCCGCCTCCTACCGGCCTCCCCGGGAAGCCCGGCCGGCCCGCAAGGGCTCCCTCATCTTCGTCATCGACGACGTGGGCCACAACCTGGCCGAACTCGAGCCCTTCCTCGCCCTTCCCTTCCCGGTCACCTTCGCCGTCCTGCCCGGCCTGGCGCATTCGCGCGAGGCGGCGGAACGGATCCGGGCCGCGGGCAAGGAGCTCATCCTCCACCAGCCGATGGAGGCCCTCGGCGGCCAGGATCCGGGACCTGAGGCCATTTTCCTCGCGGACAGCCCGGAGGAGGCGGCGGCGCGGCTCGCGGCCAACCTCGACGCCCTTCCCGGCGCCCGCGGCTTCAACAACCACATGGGCTCCGCCGTCACCCGGGACGAGGACCTGATGACGGCCTTGCTGACGGTTGCCAAAAAGCGGGGAATCTACTATCTTGACTCGCTCACCGCGCCCGACACCGCGACCGCCCGCGTCGCCGCCAGGACGCGCATCAACCACTGGGAGCGCGACGTGTTCCTCGACAACAGCCCCGACCGCGTATCGATCGTCCGCTTCATCACCGAAGGCAAGAAAAAGGCGGACAAGGGCGGCCCCGCCGTCATGATCGGCCACGTCTGGTCCGCCGAGCTCGCGCAGACCCTCGCCGACCTCTACCCCCAGCTCGTCGCGGAGGGATTCTCCCTCTCCACCATCTCCAAGTTCATGCTCGATGACGCCGATGAGAATTCTGGGGATTGAGTCGTCCTGCGACGAGTGCGCGGCCGCCGTCGTCGAGGACGGGCGCCGCATCCTTTCCGACGTCGTCGCCACGCAGATACCCTTCCACGCCAAATACCAGGGCGTCGTGCCCGAAATCGCCAGCCGCAAGCACACCGAATGGGTGTACGGCGTCGTCGAAAAGGCCCTGGCCGAGGCCGGCCTCCGGCCGGCGGAGCTCGACGGCATCGCCGTGACGGCCCGGCCGGGCCTCGTCGGCTCCCTCCTCGTCGGCATCCAGTTCGCCAAGGGCATGGCCTATGCCCTCGGAAAACCCCTCGTCGGCGTCAACCACATCCTGGCACACCTCTACGCCCCCCAGCTCGAGGCGCCCGTCGCCTACCCCTTCCTGGGCCTCCTCGTCTCCGGCGGCCATTCGATCATCTGCCGCGTGGAGGACTTCGACCGCATCGAGGTCCTGGGCACGACCATCGACGACGCCGTCGGCGAGGCCTTTGACAAGGTCTCCAAGTACTACGGCTTCGGCTACCCGGGCGGCGCCGTCATCGACCGCCTGGCCGAGTCGGGCGACGAGACCGCCTTCGCCTTCCCCAAGCCCTCCCTCCACAAGGGCGAGCACCGCTACGACGTCTCCTACTCGGGCCTGAAGACGGCGACCATCCACCAACTCGAGCAGTACCGGAAGCCCGGCGCCGCCGCGAGCCCGGAGAACATCGCCGCCTCCTTCCGCAAGGCCGCGGTCGACATCCTCCTCTCCCGCGTCTTCCGCGCGGTCGAGGACACGGGCCTCCGCACCGTCGTAGCCGGCGGCGGCGTCGCGGCCAACGCCTACCTCCGGCGCGTCCTCGCCGCCCGCGCCGACCTCGACGTGCGCTTCCCCCCCTTGAAGCTTTGCGGCGACAACGGCGCCATGATCGCCGGCATCGGTTGCCGCTATCTCGAGCGCGGCGAGAGCTCCGGCTTCGACCTCAACGCCGCCGCCCGCGTGCCGCTGTTCCGCCGCGTCGGCCGCTGATCCCCGGCTTTCCTTCAATCAAGAGCCTCACTCCCGCGCGTAAGCGACGGCGGGAGGGTCCATGAAACGACTGAACCTCGGCTTCGGCCTGGCGCTTGCGGCGATGGCATTGGCGGGAGCCGCTGAGCCCGAAGCGGGCGAAGCGGCGGCGCCAGAAGCGACGGCGGCGGCCGTCGCGGCGGCGCCAGAAGCGACGGCAGCGGCCGCCGCGGCAGCGCCGCAAGAGACTGTTGTGGCGCCGGCCGCCGCGCCTACGGCCGCCGCGCCTCCGGCCATCGCGGCCGCGCCGATGAGGGAGCCGGCGCCGGCAAGGCCGGCGGCCTCGGCACCGGCGGTGGCGCCTTCCACCCCGGCCCGCTTCTTCAACGGCTTTCAGGCGGAGATCCTCGCCGGTCCCGTCGTGGGGCTCGAACGGGCGCTTCGCGGCGGCAGGTTCGCCTTGGGCATGGGCTACGCGCCGCGCGGCCTCGGCCTCGGCGCGCGGGCGGGCATCGATTACGACGCCTCCTTCGGCGCCTGGATCGGCCAGGCCGAACTTCGGCTCCTCTTCGGTCCCGACCTTGCGCTCGGCCTCGGCGCCGAACTGCCCTTCGGCGACCTCCTTCTCCTCGAGCCGAGGAGCGGCGCCCGCCTCGCGCTGGGACCGGCGGCGATCCCGATGCGCTTTTCCCTCGAGACGACCGCGATCGAGCTCAAACCCGCGCCTTCCCGCGCGAAGGGCGGCCAGGAACCGCGATTTTTCCTCGCGGGGGAGCTCTCGTGGTCGGCCTACCGGCTCCTCGGCGCGACGGACGGCGCCGGAGGCCCGGCGCCGCCTCTCGCCGGACTTCTCGCGCCGGAAAGCGGCTTCGCGGCCGGCTTGCGGCTCGGCCTCTGCCTCCGCTTGGCCTGGACCGGGCAATGAGCGCGCGGGCCCGCGCTCCTTGACAGGTCGGGCGCCATGGCCCTATCTGTATCCCATGAGCAAGGCAGCTTCCAGCAAATTCGCGGCATCCTTCGACCTCGACCCGGAGCTCCTCGCGGCCGCCGGCATCGCGGTCCGAGACTCCCTCAAGATCCGGCCGGGCGAACGGGTCCTCATCGTCACCAACCCTCCGCGGGAGGTCATGACCATCTCCGCGGCGCTCTTCGACGCGGTCCTCGAGGCGGGCGGCGCGCCGACCATGGTCGTCCAGGGCGTGAAGGCGCAGATGGACTATGCCGAGGATTCCGTGATCGCCGCCTTCAAGGCCAAGCCCGACGTCGTCATGTCGATCTCCGCGGAGAAACTCGGCAAGGACCGCGAGGCCATCGCCAAGCCCTACACCCTCGGGGGCGCGAGCTACGACCACCTCTTCCACTACCTCCTCCGCGGCGAGCGCTCGATCCGGGCCTTCTGGTCGCCGAGCGTCACCACCGCCATGTTCCGCAAGACCGTCCCCATCGACTACGCCCTCCTCCAGGAGCGCTGCCGCCGCATCGCCGCCATCCTGGACGCGAGCGAGTCCGTCCGCGTGACCAATCCGAACGGCACCGACCTCCGCATCGGCCTTCGCGGACGCAAGGCCAAGTCGGACGACGGGGACTTTTCCCGCCCCGGCACGGGCGGCAACCTGCCCGCCGGCGAGGTCTTCGTCTCTCCGGCGCTCGGCTCGGCGGAAGGCCTCATCGTCTACGACGGCTCCATCGCCGACCAGGTCGGCGACATCATCATCCGCGAGCCGATCCGTTGCCGCGTCGAAGGCGGCTTCGTCGTGGACATCGCGGGCGGCGAGGAGGCGGCCGCGTTGCGGCGAGCCCTCGACGCGGGCGCGGAAAGCGCGCGTCGGTTGGCGGCCGAGGGCAAGCTGCCCGCTGACAAGGCCGAGGCCTACGCGAGGAACGCCCGGAGCATCGGCGAGCTCGGCATCGGCCTCAATCCCCGGGCCGCCGTCATCGGCAACATGCTCGAGGACGAAAAGGCCTTCAAGACCTGCCATTTCGCCATCGGCTCGAACTACGACGAGGACGCGCCCGCCCTCATCCACCTCGACGGCCTCGTCTCGCGGCCGACCATCGTCGCCATCGGTCCGCGCGGGGAGGAAACCCTCATCGAGCGGGACGGGGAACTCCTCACCTGAAGGGGCGGCTCCGGACGGCCCGAAAGGAACCGCGATGGAATACGAGACGCCCCGCCTGGTCCTTCGGACGATTCGGCGGGAGGACGCCGCCGCCCTCCTCGAGTACCTGCGCGCGAACAAGGACTTCCTGGCCGAATGGGAACCCGAGCGCGACGCGTCCTACTTCACCCTGGAAAGCGTCGAGCTGGCGGTGGACAGGCAACTCGAGGACATCGCGGCCAAGCGGGGCTTCCTCTTCCTTCTCTTCGCCAAGGGAGGCGCCGAGCCGGTCGGCTCGATCGGAATCTCCAACATCGTGTTCGGTCCCTTCCGGTCCTGCCACCTGGGATATCGCCTGAGCGCGGGCCTGGAAAACCGTGGCTACATGACGGAAGCCCTGGCGAAGGTCGTGGACTTCTGCTTCAAGGAGCTCTCGCTCCACCGTATCGAGGCGAACGTGATGCCGCGGAACTCAGGCTCGAAACGGGTGCTCGAAAAACTCGGCTTTGGATACGAGGGCTTGGGCAAGCGCTACCTGAAGATAGCCGGGAACTGGGAAGACCACGAACGCTACGCGCTGCGGGATGAATGAGAAGCGCCTTCCGGTCCGGAAGGCGCTTTTTTTATCGGAAAAGATAGTTTTACTTAACCCGGGGACTTTACAAGCTTCGAAGGGATGGATAGAGTCATAGGTGACGCGGTCCAATGGGGCCCGCGTTAGCAGGCCGCCCTGACCTGCCGGACCCGCCGGTCCGAATCTCGATCCTCCAGGAGGACGCCATGTATAAGTTCAACGTTCGCGTTGCCGCCGCAGAACTCCGGGGAGATCGGGACTGTTCCCAGCGATAGGCTAGCCACCCAAGCCTAAGCTCCTTCCAGCACCGACAGTCCATTCCTCTTCCCGGAAACTGCCCTTCGCGGCGAAGCCATAGGCTTCGCGGCGGCGACAGCGACGCACGACGGATTTGCGTTCGGCGCGCCGTACGGCGGACCGGAGCGCGCGCCCCTTGGGCGAGCCTTCGCACCGACGCACGGCGGCCCCGAACCGGGCTCCGGTACCGTCCTTCGCAGGGAAGCGATCGACGGCGCCGGCTCCGGCCAGGGGTCAAGCCGCGGCAACACAGGGTTCCCGAGCAGCCAGGAGGCGTTTCGGGCGCGCGCCCCGCAAGGGGAGCGCGGGGACTTTCCACAGCGGCCACGCCGCCGTCCGTCGGACGGCGGTCCCGCGGAGGAAAGGCCGACGACCCGCGAAGTAAACAACGGAAAACGACATCATGTACCACATTCACGTGGAGTTCGACGACAGCGAGGGAGCCCCGAGGCGCGACGCGCTCAGGGACTTCGGCTTCGACGATTCCTTTCTCCGGGACTACCTCCAGGTGGCCGCCCCGGGCGACGGCCCGGCCCGCGTCGTCGAGGCCCAGCGCGGCCGCTGCACCGCCGTGGTCCGGGACGCCGACGGCGGCCTCCGCGAGGTCGAAGCCGTCGTTTCCGGCCGCCTCCTCCATGAGGCGGAACTGAGCGCCGAGCTGCCGGCCGTGGGCGACTGGGTAGTCCTCCGCGACGCCGGCCGCGAGCCGGCCGTCTCCGGCGCGGGCGGGACGGCCAGGGAAACCTTCGCCCTGAGCGCGGTGCTGCCGCGCAAGAGCACCTTCGCGCGGCGCAGGTCCTCGCGGCCAACGTGGACACGGCCTTCATCGTCGCCGCGGCGGGCAGGGACTGGAACCCGCGCCGCGTCGAGCGCTACGCCACCCTCGCCTACGAGGCGGGCGTGGAGCCGGTCCTCGTCGTCACCAAGGCCGACCTGGCCGAAGACGCCGAGGCCCTCCAGGCGGAGGCCGCCGGCCTATGCCCCGGCATGCGCTCGGCACTTGTATGCGCCCCCGAGGGCCGCGGGCTCGAGCGGCTAAAGACCTGGCTCGAGCCCGGGAGGACCATCGTCCTCCTCGGCTCCTCGGGGGCGGGCAAGTCCACCCTCCTCAACGCCCTCGCGGGCAGGACGCTCGCCGACACCGGCGCCGTCCGCGCGGACGACGAGCGGGGCAGGCACACGACCACGCATCGCGCGCTCTTCAGGCTGGATTCGGGCGCCCTCGTCATCGACAATCCCGGCCTCCGCGAGGTCGGTCTCTACGGCGGCGAGGAAGCCCTCGGCGAAACCTTCTCCGACATCGAGGCCCTGGCGGCCGACTGCCGCTTCCGCGACTGCGCCCACGGCGCGGAGCCCGGTTGCGCCGTCAGGGCCGCCCTCGAGGCGGGCAAGCTCGACGCGGGACGCTACAAGAGCTACCTGAAGCTGGGGCGGGAACTCGCGCACCAGGCCGCGGCCGACTCGCCCGCGGCGGCGCGGGCGCGGGAAGAGCGCTGGAAGGCGATCCACAAGTCGATGCGCGGCTTCAACAAGGAGCGGCGCTCGGGCGGCGGGCGCTAGCCGGCGCTCCGGTTCCGGCGCGGGCGCCTTGGCGGGCGTCAGCGCTCCGGTTCCGGCTGGGGCGCCTTGGCGGGTGCCCGGAAACGTATCTCGAAGCGCGCGCCCGGCGGCCCCGAAATCAGGAGCTCGCCCTTGAGCTGGTCGACGAGGGAGGAGACGAGGGAAAGGCCGAGGCTCCGCTGGGCGCGCAGGTCAAAATTCGGCGGCAACCCAAGTCCCTCGTCGGCCACCTCCAGCCGGACCGCGTCCAGCTTGGCCTCGTAGGCGAGCCGCACCTCATGCGCGCCCGCCGGCACGGCCACGGCCTGGA
>DAINBW010000147.1:0-6628 GCA_036732745.1 Spirochaetales bacterium
TAGTCCGCCTCGATGCGGGAGAACTCGATGCCCGAGGCCCGGGCGGCGACGGCGGCCTCGAAGGCGCGCGCCGTGTCGAGGGCGGCGGAAAGGCGACCGTCGTAGGAGCCCTGGACCTTGGCCGAGCGGTCGTCGCCGTAGCCGGCGGCGGCCCAGCGGGCCAGTTCCTCCGCCGCGGCCTTGGAGGCCTCGCGCTCGGCGAGATAGGAGGCTTGGATGTCGAGGAGATCCTTGCGGCGCTCGGCGAGGGCCGCCAAGGCCGGCGCGAGGGGCGCGTCGGGCGCCAGCGCGTCGGCGAAGGCCGTGGCGGCGCCGTCGGTGCCGACGGCGCGGGCCGCCAACAGGGCGATGCGGCCCTGGGCGGCCGCCGCCTTGCCGAGGTGCCGCACCCGCTCGTAGGCCGGGGCCTTGCCGGCGAGGACGGCCTTGCCGTAGGCGCTCGGCTCCGGGAGTAGGTCGGTCGGCGCGACGAGGCTCCAGAGCCCGAGCACCTTGAGGCCGGGGGCGGCCAGGGCGGCGGTCTTCTGGAATCCGGTGGCGGCCTCCGCGAAGCGGCCCGCGTCGTAGGCGGCCTCCGCCGCGGCGAAGCCTTCGTCGAGGCGGCGGTCCATGGCGGACTGCACGCCGTTGAGAAGCTCGATCCACTGGCTGTCCATCGCGCCGGCGACGCCTTCCGGCAGGGCCTCGCTCGCGCGGCCGAGGGTGAAGCGGAAGGCGAAGGGCAGGAAGGAGGAGTCCGTCGTCGTCGCGTCCTGCTTCTTCAGGAGGTCGAACTGGCGCGACAGGGCGCGGCCGGAGGCGACGACGGCGTTCCTCCGGCGGGCGCGGTCGAGGAGGAGGGCCTCGGCGGTCGGCCAGGCTTCCTCCGCGCCGGCTGCGTTCCCCGCGTCGAAGGCCGCCCGCAGCGACTCCACGGAGGCCGCGAGAAGGGCCTGGGCCTCGCCGTAGGCGGCTATCTCGTCTTTTACCCGGTTGATGAGGCCGGCGACGGCCTGCTTGGTGAGGTCGTCGTAGGGGCCGAGGTCGAACTCCTCGCGGTAGAGGACAAAGCCCGATTCGTAGGTCTTGGCCGCCTCGGCGAAGCGGCCGGCGTCGATTTGGCTGCGGCCCTTGGCCATGATCTCGTCGAACTTGGCGCGGTTGTACACGAAGAGGGAAGCTATCTTGGTCTTTTCGATGAAGGCCTGGGTGTCCTTGTTCGGCACCCGTTCGAGGGATTCGAGGTTGCGGATGGCCGCCAGCTTCTTTTCCTCGTTCGTCGGTTCGTTGACGAGGGTGTCGATGAGGCTTTTGGCCTGCAGGTTGTAGGCCTCGCGGATTTCGATGATCTTGCGGAGCTTTTTCTGGGCCTCGTCGAAGCGGTCGGGATTTTTCTTGATGAAATCGGTGAGATAGCGGATGGCCTCGTTGTAGCGCTGGGCCTTGATGAGGCGGTCGGCCTCGACTATGGGATCCTCCCGCTGGCCAAAGCCGTAGGCCGCCGGGGCGGCTAGGGCGGCCCAGGCGGCAAGGAGGAGTATGAGCCGGAACGGCCGCGCGGCGCGCCGGAGGGCTCTCGGCGAGGGAGTTTCGCTCATCGGGCCAGCTTGCGATACCTTTCCAAATCGACAGTATACCCCGACGATTCGGGGAGAGCGGAGTCTTTCGCTTCATTTTCGGCGCGGCGGGAGGCTAATTGTAGGGAGAAGCGACCGCCTTCCGGCGCCCGCGGACCGCGTATAGAAATCCGGCGGCAATGAGGGTATAATTCCTCTTGTAATGAAGCGGTTCAGGCATCTGTGCTTTGCACTCCTCGCCCTCCTTCCCCTGTCGCGGGGAGCGGCCCAGCTTGGCCCTTCCATCTACCAGCTCGTCGGCAGCTACTTCAATCCCGATCCGAACGCCGGCCTCACGGCCTTTCGTTCCCTCCTCATCCCGATGGGCGGCCTCGCCGAGGGCATGGGGATGGCCTATACGGCCGTGGCCAGGGAATCATCCTACTTCGAGTCCAACCCGGCCGCCTCGAGCGGCCTTGATTACACCGAACTCGCCATCTTCCACAACAACTGGATAGCCGATACCCGCATCGAGGGCGCCGTCTACACCCTGCGCTACAAGGGGCTCGGCTTCGGCGCGGGCGGCAAGTGGCTCTACCTGCCCTTCGTCTCCTACGACGATTTCGGCGAAAGGATCGGCGCCGGCTATTATTCCGAGGCGACCGCCGCCTTCAACGTCTCCTACAATTTCCTGTCCGGCTACTACTTCAACGGGCTGGCCCTCGGGGCGACCGTGAAGGCCGCCTACCGTTCCGTGCCCGCCGCGCTCGCGGAGGCGGCCGGCAATTCGGCCGCCGCGATCATGGTCGATTTCGGCCTCCTGACGCGCTTCAACCTCTTCAAGCTCTACTCGGCCCGGGAAAAGAACTTCTCCGTCGGCCTCGCGCTCAAGAACTTCGGCCCCGTCGTACAAGGCGAGCCCCTGCCGACGGTCGCCAACTTCGGCCTGGCCTACGCCCCCTTCCGCCCCATGCTCTTTTCCCTCGAGATCGCCAAGCCGATCAACCTGCTCGAACCGGCCAAATCCGAGCGTTTCATCTATTCCGCGGGTTTCCGGATCAAGCTGACGGATTTCTTCGGCGTCCACGGCGGCCTCCTGATCAAGGGAGGGAACCCCCGCCTCTCGGTCGGCTCGACCTTCGACGTCGAACTCGTGCGGCTGACGGTAAACTACACCCTCGACCTCACCACCCAGCTGACGCCCCTGAACCGCATCTCCATCCAGGCCGGCTTCTCCCTTGGGGACTTCGGACGGGCGGAGCTTGCGAAAAAGGTGGAGACCCTATATCTTAACGGGCTGGACGCCTATGCCGGCGGCGACGTCGCGGCCGCCATAACCGACTGGTCCGAGGCCCTGCGGCTCGACCCGAGCTTCGACCCGGCGCGGGAAAGTCTCCGGGCGGCGCAGGGCTCCGTGGATCTCCAGCAGTCCATAGAGGTCCTGCAGCGCCTCGAGCCTTGAAAGGAAAAACGTGATGGTCATATCGATACTGGCCCGCCTGTTGTCCGCGGCCGTCTCCATTTATATGCTCCTGTGCACCCTCCGGATCCTCGCGTCCTGGCTCCCGGGCATCGAACTCGGCAAGGCCGGGGAAATCCTTCGGGCGAGCACCGATCCCTATCTCGGCTTTTTCTCGCGCATGCCCGTCCTCCGGCAGGGACGCTTCGACTTTTCCCCGATCGTCGCCCTGGCCTTCCTGGCCGTCGCGAACAACCTCCTGACGACCCTGGCCTTCACGGGCACGCTGTCCGTCGGGATCGCCCTCGGCATGATCCTTTCGGCCCTCTGGTCGGCCTTCGCCTTCGTCTTCTCCTTCCTGTCCTTTTGCGCGCTCGCGCGCATCATCGCCTTCGCCGCGCGCTGGAACAGCCTGCATCCCCTCTGGATGGTCCTCGACGCCATGCTCAATCCGATCCTTTTCCGGATCAATCGCGTATTCTACCGCGGCCGCATCGTGAACTACCTTCAGGGTCTGGTCACGGGCTTCGCGGTCTTTGTCCTCGTCCGCGTCGCCGGCGGCGCGCTCGTCGGGCTTTTCGTCCGCCTCCTCGCCGGCCTTCCCTTCTAGGGAAGACCGATCGCGCGGCGGGCCCGCCGACCCGCGGGCCCGCGCGCACACCATCTTTTCCGAAGGAAACGCAATGCTCAATTCGAAGCAGAGAAGTCATCTCGCCGGGCTCGCCCAGACCCTCGAGCCCCAGATAATGCTGGGCAAGGGAGGCGCGAGCGAAGCCTTCGTCGGCCAGCTGGAACGGATCCTGGCCGACCACGAGCTCGTGAAGCTCCGCTTCGTGGACTTCAAGGAGTCCCGCCACGAGCTCGCCGTCGAGCTCGCGACGCGGACGAAGAGCGAACTCGTGCGCGTCATCGGCAACGTGGCGGTCTTTTTCCGCCGCAATCCCAATCCCGAGAAGCGCACGGTCGATTTCGGCGACCTGTAAGGCTTCGGCCTCGCGACCCGGCCTCGGTGGCCGGGAAGGCAAGCGGCCGCCCGCGGGGGCGGCCGCTTCATTTTAAACCGATGTTGCGCGGCGGCGCCGGGGCGCGGGGCTGGCGTGGCCTTGCAGGCTGGCGCCGCGCCGCCGCGCCGCGCCCCGGTACCGCGCCGGGGCGCCTATCCCAGGTTTTCGACGATGCCGGCGAGCCGCCGGGCCGCCTCGGCGATCTCCTCCGGCCGGAGGGAGCAGAAGGGCACGCGGAGGAAGCGCTCGCCCGCCGCGGGATCGAGGAAGAAGGCCCGGCCGTCGGTCAGCCTGAGGCCGGCCTCAGCCGCGCGGGACAGGAGGCGGTCCATGCCGTTGCCCTCCGGCAGGGTCGCGCCGATGAAGAAGCCGCCCTCCGCGGGCGGAAAGGTCACGCCCGGCAACTTGGCAGCGAAGGCCTCCTTGAGGGCCGCGAGCCGCGGCCGGTACAACGCCTTGAGCCGCTCGATGTTGCGGTCGAGGAGGCCCGACTCGATGGCCACGCGGGTCGTCGCCTGCGAAAAGGAGGCGGGCGCCATGCTGCGCTCGAGGCCGAGGCGGACGAGGCTTTCGACGAGGGGCGGGGGGCCGAGGGCCCAGCTGACGCGGAGCCCCGGCGCCAGGAGCTTGGAGACCGAGTGGACCTGGAGGGTCAGCTCCGGGGCCAGGTCGCGGTAGGCGGGCGGCTCGGCGCCCTCGTAGCGCAGGGGGCGGTAGGGCGAGTCCTCGACGACGAGGAAGCCGAGCGCGCGGGCTCGTTCGGCCACCGCGCGGCGCTTTTCCGCCGAGGCCACCGTTCCGGCCGGGTTGTGGAAATCGGCTATCGTGTAGAAGAGGGCGGGAACGCCGCCCGCGAGCGCCGCGTCGAAGGCCGCGAGGTCGGGGCCGTCCTCCTCCATGGGTATCCCGACGACCTCGGCGCCCGAGCGCCGGAAGAGGGCCACGGCCCGGTCGTAGCTCGGCGATTCGACAAAGGCGCGCGCGCCGGGACCGAGGAGGGCGGCCGCCGCGAAGTTGAGGAGCTCGACGCTGCCGTTCGCGAGGAAGACCTCGCGCGCCTCGGCGGCGTGGCGGCGCGCGACGGCCTCGCGGAGGGGCGGGTAGCCCGGCGAAAAGTTGTAGGTGAGGGCGCGCGCCCCGTCCCGGTCGAGGGCCTCGGCGGCGGCCGCGCGGAGCTCCGCGACGGGAATGGCTTCGGCCGGGGGCACGCCCCGCCCGAGGTCGATGACGTTGGTTTCCATGCCCCCCTTCTACCACGGGGAGCGGCCGGGGGCTGTCTCGCCGACGACAGAGCGCCGCTATTTTCCGGCCTTGGCCTTCGCGGGCGCGCCCTGGTCGTCGCAGCGCGACATGCCGAGGAGCTGGTTCATCGCCTTCAGGTCGATGTCCTCGATCCGCCCCCGGCCCGTCTTGATCCAGCCCGCCTCCCGCCATTCGCCGAGGATCCGCGCCACCGTCTGCCGCGCCAGGCCGCAGCGTTGGGCGAGCTCCTCCTGGGAGTGCTCCACCGAGCCCGAGCCGCCCGAGTCCTTCTCGAGGGTCAGGACCAGGTAGGCGAGCCGGGCCGAGGCGTCGAGATAGGCGCAAGCGATGGCGTGTTGGGCGGAGAGGAGGAGGCGGTGCGCCAGGGTCTTCACGAGGCACTGGGAAATCGTGGGCTCGGTCTTGAGCCGCGCCAGGAATTCGTTGCGCGGCAGGACGAGGAGGACCGTCGGCTGGGAGGCCGTGGCCGTGACGAAGTGCGGTTCCTCGATGAGCATGCCGATCTCGCCGAAGTAGTCGTCCGGCATCCGCTCCTTCACGGCCATCTCCAGGTCGTTCGGTCCGGAGACGAACTCGGTGACGGCGCCGCTCAGCACGACATAGAGCGCCTCCGCCTGGTCGCCCTCCACGAAGATGCCGGCGCCCTTCTCGACGCGCTTGCGGACGCAGACCATGGCGAGCCTGCGGAGGCTTTCCTCCGAGAGCTGTCCGAACAGCTGGGTGCGCCTCAAGCAGGCGAGCGTCTCGTCGTCCCGTGCCCGTAGTTCCATCGTCGCGGCCCCTCCCCGCGCGCCTCGCCGGCGCGCGGAGGGATTCTACAACGGTTTGGGGCGATCCGGGCGGAAAAAGTTCCCCGCGCCCCGCGCCCGACCGCCGCTCCGCCCCGAAGATTCAGCGTCCTTCTGTCGCCGCGGCGACAGTGTGGTTGCGGGGCCCTTGTATCCTGAACTCCGGACGAGGGCGGCCGACGGCCCCGCCACATCGACAGCCCAAGGGGGAGCGCCATGCTGAACGAAGAAGCCCTGCGCGCGGGCGGCCTGGACCGGGTGCCCGGATACTGGGACCGCCGCTACGTAAAAAACGTGGACAAGCTTTCAAAGCCCGTCCACGAGGTCCTTCACGAGAAGGACGTCTGGATGAGCCTGCGCGACGGCACGCGCATCTGCTGCGACGTCTTCCGCCCGGCGGACGGGGGCAAATACCCCGGCCTCCTTTCCTGGTCGGCCTACGGCAAGACCATCCAGTCCATGAAGCGCGGCTCCCAGCCGCCGGAGTCCCTCGTCTTCGACCACAGCCT
Organism: Spirochaetales bacterium; assembly: GCA_036732745.1. GTDB lineage: Bacteria > Spirochaetota > Spirochaetia > Treponematales > Rectinemataceae > JAEUJG01. The sequence continues at coordinate 6,559 of DAINBW010000147.1, forward strand.
GGAGGCCGGCGACATCGACTTCTTCGTCCGGCGCGGCTACGTTTTCGTCATTCCCGACCCGCGCGGCATC
>DAINBW010000148.1:0-6599 GCA_036732745.1 Spirochaetales bacterium
CCATGACGCCGACGAAGTACTGCCCTTCCGCGCCGATGTTGAAGAGGCCGCCCTTGAAGGCGAAGGCGATGGCCAGGCCCGTGAAGACGAGGGGCGTCGCGTTCAGGACCGAGATGTGCCAGTTCTTGACGAGGCCGCCGTAGAAGAGGGCCTTGTAGGAGGCGACCGGATCGTAGCCGGTCAGGGCCATGATCGCGGCGCCGATGAGGAGGGCGGAGCCGATGCCGGCGATCGGGACGGCGGCCTTGGCGAGGAGGCGGCGCGCCGCGCGGCCGGCCTCGACCCGCCCGAGCCCGGCCAGGCGGAGCGCGGCGACGATCGCGGCGGCGGCCCCGCAGAGCCAGAGGCCGCGGAAATAGGAGGCCAGGTAGAGGACGGCGCCGGCCGCGCCAAGGAGACCGGCGAGGAGCCGGGCCGCGCGGACGGCAAGTCGCCGGTTCATGACGCGCTCCTTTCCGCCTTGCCGCGGACCATGTATTCGCCGACCTCGGCGACGCTCGTGGCCGCCTGGTCGCTTTCGAAAACGAACTCGCCGCCGTGGAGCACGGCGATGCGGTCGGAGAGGGCAAAGAGCTCCTCGAGCTCCATGGAGACGAGGAGGATGGCCGCGCCGCGCTCCTTCAGCTCCAGGATGCGGCGGTACACGTACTCGATGGCGCCGACGTCGAGGCCGCGGGTCGGCTGGGAGATCAGGAGGAAGGCCGGGTCGCGCGAAAATTCCCTCGCCAGGATGACCTTCTGCTGGTTGCCGCCCGACAGGGTAGAGACCGGCGATTCCGGCCCGGCCGCCCTGATGTCGTAGCCGGCCATGAGGCGCTCCGACTGTTCCCGCATCGCCGCGAAATCAAGGAAGCCGCCGCGGCTCAGGGGCGGGCGTCCGCTCCGCCCGAGGGCGAGGTTTTCCTCCACGGAGAAGGGCAGGACAAGGCCGGAGCCGCGGCGGTCCTGGGGGATGTAGCCGATCCCGGCCTCCATCCGCCGCCGGACGTCCCACCGCGCCACGTCCGTCCCCTTGAAGAGGACGCGTCCGGCCTCGGGCGCGCGGAGGCCGGCCAGGGCCTCGCAAAGCTCGGCCTGCCCGTTCCCCTCCACGCCGGCGACGCCGAGGATCTCCCCGGGGCCCACGGCCAGGCTCGCCGCCTTGAGCGCGGGAAGCCCGCGCGAATTCCGGACCGAAAGCCCCTCCACGCGGAGGATCGGCTCGGGCCGCGGCCGCGGCGCCGGCTTCTCCACCTCGAGGACGACCTCGCGGCCGACCATGAGATTCGCGAGCTCCGAGGCGCTCGCCTCGGCGCTGCGGCGCTCGCCGGTGACCTGCCCCTTGCGGAGGATGTAGACCCGCTCCGAGAGGTGACGCACCTCCTCGAGCTTGTGGGTGATGATGATGATGGCCGTGCCGTCGTCCGCCAGGCGGCGGAGGACGACAAAGAGCTCGTCCACCTCGCGGGGCGTGAGGACGGCCGTCGGCTCGTCCAGGATGAGGATGCGCGCGGACCGGTAGAGGGCCTTGAGGATCTCGACGCGTTGCTGGAGCCCGACGGAGAGATCCTCGAGGCGGGCGTCCGGATCGACGGCCAGGCCGTAGCGCTCGGAGAGTTCCACAACGCGCGCCCGGGCCTTCTTGTAGAGCACGTGGCCGAGGCGGACGGGCTCGTCCCCGAGGATGATGTTCTGCGTCACGGTAAGCGTGGGCACGAGCATGAAGTGCTGGTGCACCATGCCGAGGCCGCGGGCTATGGCGTCGCGCGGCGAGGAGAAGCTCACCGGCCGCCCGTCGAGGAGGATCTCGCCCGCGGTCGGCTTGTAGAGGCCGAAGAGAACGTTCATCAGCGTCGACTTGCCGGCGCCGTTCTCGCCGAGGAAGGCGACGATCTCGCCCGAATGGAACTTCACGGAGATGTCGCGGTTCGCGACGACGCGGGCGAAGGCCTTGGTGACGCCGCGCGTCTCGAGGACGGGCGGCGCGTCGGGACGGAGGGCCATGCGCCTAGCCCTCGGCCTTCGCGAGGGCCGCGAGCGAGGGGCCGAAGGGCGGATAGGCCACGCCGCGCTCGGTGACGATGGCCGTGATGAGGGCCGCGTCGGTGACGTCGAAGGCCGGGTTGTAGACCTTCACGCCGTCGGGCGCCATCCGCTTTTCATACCACTTCTCGGTGACCTCCGCCGCGGGACGCTCCTCGATGTGGATCTCCGCGCCGGAGGGACAGGCGAAGTCGATCGTCGAGAAGGGCGCGTGGACGTAGAAGGGAATCCCGTAGTGCCGCGCCAGGATGGCCACGCCCGAGGTGCCGATCTTGTTCGCGGAGTCGCCGTTCGCCGCCACGCGGTCGCAGCCGACGAGGACGGCCTGGATCCGGCCGCTCTTCATCACGATGGAGGCCATGTTGTCGCAGATGAGGGTCACGTCGACGCCGGCCCGCTTGAGTTCCCAGGCGGTGAGGCGGGCGCCCTGGAGAAGGGGCCTCGTCTCGTCGGCGAAGACCTTGAAGCCGTAGCCGCGCTCCTCGCCGAGATAGACGGAGGCGAGGGCGGTGCCGTAGCGGGCGGTCGCGATGGCGCCGGCGTTGCAGTGCGTGAGGAGCCCCCAGCCCTTCCCGAGGAGGGAGAGCGAATTCTCGCCGATGCGGCGGCAGGTCTCCTCGTCCTCGTCGCGGATCGCCTCGGCCTCCCGGCGCAGGGCCTCCTTGGCCGCGGCTGGGCTCATGCCGCCCGAGGCGACGAGGCGGGCCTCCATGCGGTCCAGGGCCCAGAAGAGGTTCACCGCCGTCGGCCGGGCGGAGGCGAGGTAGGCCTTGGCCGCGCGGAACTCGGCGAGGAGGGCGGCGTGGTCGGGGGCCGCGGAGCCGCGGACGGCGAGATAGGCGCCGTAGGCCGCCGCTATGCCGATGGCCGGCGCGCCGCGCACCCGGAGTTGTTGGATGGCCTCCCATATTTCCGCCTGGGTCGCGAGCCGGAGGAAAACCACCTCGTTCGGCAAGCGGGTCTGGTCGAGCACCACGAGGGTCCCCGCCGCGTCGTCGAGCCGGGCCGGCTCGGGAAAATCGATGTCGCTCATCGCGCTCTCCTCTCGTGCGCGCCGCCCGCGGGCGGCCCGCCGGATGCGTCGGCGCCCGCGAGGAGCGCCTCCGCCGTCAGCCTGTCGGTCACGAGGCCGTTGACGACCCCGCCGCGGATGGCCCCGCGGATGGCCTCGAGTTTTTCCGGGCCGAAGGCCATGGCCACGACCCTCGGCAGCCGCCGGACGCTCTCCCAGTCGAGGGAGACCGTGCGGTCCTCGAAGGACATGGGCAGGTAGCGCCCCTCCGCGTCGTAGTAGCGCATGAGGACGTCGCCGACGGCGCCCTTGGACCGGAATTCCTCCAGCTGCTCCGCGCCGATGTAGCCGGTCTTGAAGATGCTCGCGTCGCGGGAGACGCCGCCGAGGCCGACGAAGGCCAGGTCGACCTTGGCCGCGTGCTCGAGCGCCTTGCCGATCGCCGGCTCCTTGAGCATCATCGCCTTCACCGCCCCGCCGCTCACGAGGACGGGCATCGGGATGCTTTCCACCGGCACGCCGAGCTTTTCCGCGAGAGGCGAGGAGAGCCCGTAGGGCGTCCCGGGCTCGAGATAGGTGCCGGCCAGCTCGTGGATGCGCGCGGGCGGCGCGTCGGGCCGCCGCACGAAGGGGAGCATCGCGCGCACCGTCGCGCTCCAGGCCACGCCGATCCTGGAGCCCGGCCCGGCGAGCTTGGCCAAGAGCTCGGCCCCGCCGCGGCCGACGGCTTCCCTCGTCTCCTCGGCGCAGGGGCCCGTCGGAACGACCAGGGCGGTCTTGAGGCCGAAGACCTGCTCCAGCCGGAGGCCGAGGGCGAAGAGCTCGGGAAGGGGCTTCTTGACGGTGATTTGGACGAGGCCTTCCTCTCGCGCGCGCCGGAGCATCCGGGTCACGGCGACGCGGGAAAGCCCCATCTTCGCCGCGACTTCTTCCTGGCTCAGGCCTTCGATGTAGTAGAGGTTCGCTATGACGATCAGCGTTTCGTCATCGTAGCCGGGCATCTTTCCGTCCGTGGTTCAGGGCCAGTATGGTCGCGCAGGCCTCGTCGAGGGAGCGCCCCCAGGCGACGATGCCGTCCCGGTGACCCGCCATGCAGATCGCGCCCGTCGGCCGCCGGCCGCCCCGCAGGTAGACCCGGCGGATCTCCTCGGCCATCGCCGGCGTGCCGTAGGCCGCCCCGGGGTCGGTGCGGGCGTCCTCGTCGGCCCAGGCCTCCCAGATCCCCGCGTCGTGCACGTGGATCACCGCGAGTACCTCCGGAGAGGCCTCGTAGAGCGCGGCGTGGGTCAGGCTCTCGGAGGAGGCCTTGGCGAGCCCGGCGCAGGCCAGGCGATTCCCGCCGATGCTCCACTCGTACACGAAGGAGTAGGCCTCGGCGCCGGGATCGGCGAGATGGCCGGTCTGGCTCCCCGTGACGACGAAGCCCCTGAGGCCGCGGCCCGGAACGGGGAGGCATTCGGGCGCCGCCGCGCGCTTGCTCAGGTTCCCGAAGCCGAGCCCGGCCGGGTCGGCGCCCACGAGACCGAGTTCGCGCATCGTCACCCTGACCCGGCGGAGGTCGGCCAGGTCGACGGCGCCGAGGCAGTCGCAGCGCGTCCAGGCGCACTCGAACTTGATGACGCCCTCGTCCGCCCCGCGGGCGGCCTCGTCGGCCTTGGCTCTTTTCGGCATGCTGCCTCCCGGTAACGTTGGCGTATCGGCGGCCGGAGCCCCGGCGCCCGCCACCTCGACGAGCAGCATGCGCTGCGACTCCCGGTCGAGGGCGAGGCGGCAGGTGATCCTGTCGCCGACGGCGAAGCGGCCGGCCCAGACGCCCGCCATCGCGGCGTCGGCCGGCGCGAACCATTTCAGGACGGCGCGCGGTCCCTCGACGAGGACGCCGACCAGGGGCGCTCCGCTCTCCGAGGTCCCGCGATACCATCCCGAAACGGTGACGTCGCTCATTTGAAGGCCGGCAACCTCGACTCGGGCTTGGGGAGATCGGCGAGCGGCTTGCCGTCGCCGCCCGTCGCCGTCTCCTCGAAGGTCGCGAGGTCGAAGATCGCGATCTGGTTGTAGCGCTTGGCGAGCTCGACGGCCGTTGCCTTGTCGGCCAGGACCACGTTGATGTCGATGTAGGTGTTGCCGTCGGCCTCGTTGAACCAGGTGCCGAGGCAGACGCGGGGATCGGCGAAGAGCTGGAGGTGGGTCTTGGCGAAGGCCGTCAACTCCGCCGCGGAAATCGCCTTGCCCCGCTTGATGACGCCGAGATCGGGGAAGAGGGAAACGACATAGAGGGGCTGGCCGGAGAGATCCCCCCAGCGGAAATGCGTCGTCGAGCCGCCGTTCGCCTCGTGGCCCTTCAGCGCCATGTCGACCGCGGCTTCCACGCCCATCATCGGCGGCAAGCTTCCCTTGCGCTCGGCGAGGTAGGAGACTATGCCGGACGCGCCCTGACCGGCCGCTGCGCTCTTGGCGCTCGCGCAACCGAGCATGGAGACGACGAGAGCGACGGCGACGGCGGCGAACAGGACCTTTCGCGAAAATCGTTTCATGGAGCCCCTTCTTGAGGATTCGACCGGCCTTAAGCCCGGTTTGGGCGCCCGAATGGCCTATCGATCGTGAGGGCAATCTATTACATGAACAATAAGTCGTCAAACGAACATTTGTACAGCACTCGGCCTACTTCTTGGCCAGCTTGATGACCACGGCCTCCTCCCGGAGCGAGGTCACCACGGTTCTTTCGGCGGGGGCGTAGCCGGGCGCCTCGACGCGGATCGAATGGCTGCCGAAGGGCAGGCGAAGGACCGTGTGCGTCGCGTACTTGGAAAGGCCGAGATCCGCGCCGTCCAGCCAGGCGCGTACCAGGCCCGCGTCGGCCGCGCTCGCGAGCGTGTAGCGGATGACGAGTTCGCCCTGATTGGCCTTCAGGGTCGCGAGGAAGGATGCGGGTTCGCCCGTCCCGAGCGCGAGTCTGGCGACGTGGGCATCGTAGCCCTCGAGCGCAAACCGGAGCTCGTAATCGCCCGCCTTCAGTCCTTCGACGAGGAGGGGCGTCGTGCCGCGCTCCTTCCCGTCCAGGAAAACCAGGGCGCCCGCGGGCTCGCTCAGGGCGCGGAGGGAGCCAGTCACGAGCTCCTCCACCTTGCCCCGCGCCTTCAGGATTTCCTTCCGCCCGTAGTCGGCCGCGAGGTTGAAGGCCAGCTCGGGCCTCGCCTTGGCGCAATCTTCGGCCCGCGACAGGGCGGCATATTCCTGGGACGCCAAGCCCTTGCGACCGTAGAGCGCCGCGAGGGCGAAGGCGACCTGCGGCGGCGCGGCCTTCTTGGCCGCCTCGACCTCGAGCCGGGCGATGGTGTCGTCCAACGCGCCCGCGGCCTCCACCGCGCGGGCCCAGGCTTCGGCGCGCTCGGCGGCCTCGGGCCCGTCCAGGGCGCTTCCCGCGGCGAGCGCCGCCTCGAATCGCGCCAGCTCCCCGGCCGTGGCGAAGGGAAGCGCCGCGGGGGCGGCGCTCCCGGCGCTCCCGGAGGTTCCCGGCGCGGGCGCCGCCGCGGCGGCGGCGGGCGCGACCGTCGGCGCCCCGGCC